>NZ_JAUBQW010000067.1:0-33744 GCF_036701485.1 Microcoleus sp. Pol11C3
AACATTTTGGGGTCTTATATTTTTCACTCCTTTCAAGTCAGTTATATCATACCTCATCTTTTCGATAAATGCTATAGTATCCCGGTGTATTTATCATCTTATGCCCGCTCAAACGACTCCCATGAAATAGGTTATTTGACCAGGAATGACATTGCAAGAATAAGATTGCCTTTCGTACTTTTAATGCTCTTAACTGGATAGAATTACCCGCCGCCCTTTTTTTTCGGAGTTTTTGGAGGGCTGACATAGCGCGCCCAAAAAGGTTCCTCCATATCTTTCATCGCTGCTAGTTTTTGACGCTCTTCCTCGATGCGCTTGCGTTCTGAAAGATCAGAAAATATGTTGATACTGCCGACTGTCTGGCCGCCCGCATCTCGCACGCGTGCGGCAAACAGCCAAACATCGATCGAACTACCGTCTTTTTTCAACAAAGATACTTCCAAACCGTTTTGCGGTTTGCCATTAGACGCAGACTTTAGCAGCGCGTAAAAATCTTGCTTTTGGCCTTCAGGAATATTCGGTAAAGGTTTCCCTAAAACCTCAGCCGCAGTCCAGCCAAAAAGTTGTTCGGCCGCGCGGTTCCAAACAACGGTATTGCCGTCATTGCTGGTACAGTTAATCGCCAGCGGCGCCGATGCTATCTGGGCTTGCAAAACTTGGTTAACGAGTTGCAATTTCAATTCTACTTGCTTGCGATCGGTAATTTCCTGACAAGCGCCCCACAAACGGACAACCCGTTCAGCAGTTTTGTCCCACACCACTTGCCAGTAGTCCCGCACCCAGCGCACCTCGCCTTTTTGATTAATAATGCGATACTCATTAGCTCCAGTGCGGCTAAAAGTACAGCCTTCTAATTGTTTAATTAACATTTCCCTGTCGTCGGGATGAACGAGTTCCGAGTTCCACCAACCAAACGATTCTAATTCTTCAGGAACGATCCCGGTGCAGCGCTCAAAAGCTTCTGTCGCCCACTCGCAGGCGAACTTGCCGTCGGGCAGTCCCTTAAAAGAATAGGCAAAATCCGAAGTAATTTGCGACATAACTCTGTAGTGGAGTTCCGACTCTCGTACTGCGATTTCGGCTTGCTTTCGTTCCCCTATTTCCCGCGAATAAATTATAATTCCATGCACGCTAGAATCGTAAAGCAAACTGTTACCTATCGACTCCATGTAGAGCCAAGAACCGTCAGCGTGGCGTTTCCGATATTCGATTGCCTCCCCAATGCCTGGAGATTCTAACAACTTACCAAAATACGTCTGCCAAGCCAGCAAATCGTCTGGATGGAGTAACTCGCCGTGAAATTTGCCAATTCTTTCTTCTGGGTTGTAACCCAAAAGCCGCTGTAAGGCTCCGCTGTGGTATCGAACTCGCCCGTCGGAGCCAACAATGCTAATTAAATCGGGAGAATTACGCAGCATAGCTTGCAGTTTGGCTTCACTTTTAGTTAATGCTTGAGTGTCCCTGCGATGCTGGCTGATTTGTTTTTCCAACTGCTCCCGTAGCTGTCTGATTTGCCCTACTTGCTGGGCTACAGTGCGTTCCAAGAGGCGATTATTTTTTTCACTTTCAACCAGCTTAGCCGCGTTATTTGTGGCGCTTTCAAACAAGCGGCTGCCTGCCATTTCCTGTAGAGAATTTGATAAATCTTCCAAAATCTTTGTGAAAATTGCCTGTTGCGGGTGTGGCAATTCCCTAGCTTGTTCCTGCAATGTTTCTAAGTGTTTGTAGACAGTTTCTAGCATTTTATTAAGGGGGGAATCTAATAGTTGCCTGCGGGTGCAACCCCTAAAAAGCGGACACAAGTTTTTTCAACATAACCCATAACTAAGACAGGTGCCTGGCGATCGACCCATCGCGCTCTTAATAACCAGGCATTTTGGGACTTTATGTTCAAATCATAGCAACCGATAGAGAAAGTAAATTCTTGTTGCGCCCTAATTGCCAGCCCACCAGCACCCCCAACAAGTGATCGCCAGGAGTGCGGGTAACTCCCCTACCCAGTGAATGTGGGGCTTCTCGCGGTTAAGCTAAACTAGATGGGTGTCAAGAGAAAGAGGGATTTATGACAGAGCAAGCCAACGCTCGCGATTTGTTTCGCGCTGCTTACGAACACCGCTATACCTGGGATGCCAATTTTCCCGGTTACAGTGCCGATATTGAACTCAAACAGGGCGACGAAGTATATACGGGTCATGTTTCCATCAAACCCGACATGAGCGTGGAAGTCAGCGGCATTGAAGATGAGGAAGTGCAGCAAAGCGTCTACACCCAAATGCGCGACATTGTTACCCACCGCAAACGCTCGACATTTGAAAAATCTCACGGCAAAAATAGCTTTACCCTGGGCGAGAAGGACAGCACCGACGCTGTGGATATTTTAGTGCAAGGCGACTCAATGGGGTCTAACTATAAAATCCGAGGTCTGTCAATTTGTCAAGTCAGCCGGGTGATGGGCCGCATGGCCTTTGTCATTGACACGCATAAAAGCTTAGAGACACCCGAAGGTTCTTTGGCCAGCCACTACGACGCCGTTTTCCGCAACCCCCAAACAGACGAAATCATCAAAGAACTCGAATTTGAAGATACGTTTGAAAAGATAGGCGACTATTATGTGATGACCAAGCAAGTAGTGCGAGCGAAAGAAAAAGGTGAACTGACAACAACCGAGTTTAACTATTCCAACGTCAAACTGCTAGAACCAGCATTAGTGTAGCGCTAACCAAAAACCCGATTTCTTAAATAAAACGGGTTTTTTGGTTAGTGTATCAGAATCAACTTGATTGAGCGGCAAGTAACGGTACGATCGAACCAGAGAGCGAACTCCGATCGAGCATCAGCGTAACAGAAACCAGGTTTCCTGCTGCGGGCTCACCTGAGTGCCTAAGTCTTCGATCGAAAAACCCAGTTTCTTAAATCCCGCGCGGGTTGAGAATCCTGCTCTTGGGTCAAATCCAACAAAATAAACTGCAACAAATCATCACAGAGGCGAAATATGACGACACTAGCACTAACCAGAGATAACGTCGAAACAGTTCTCGACGAAATGCGCCCCTACCTGATATCCGACGGCGGGAACGTTGAACTCGTAGAAATCGACGGCCCAGTGGTACACCTGAGACTGCAAGGAGCTTGCGGCTCTTGCCCAAGTTCCACAATGACTCTGAGAATGGGCATTGAACGTCGCCTGCGCGAGGCTATCCCAGAAATTGCCGAAGTCGAACAGGTAATGTAATTAGTCAGTTGGTAGTTGGCAGTTGGCAGTTGACGGTTGACGGTTGACGGTTGACGGTTGACGGTTGACTGTTGACTGTTGACAGTTGCCAATTACCCAATTTAATTGCCCATGACCAATTACCAAATTTAATTACCAATTACCAATTACCAATTACCAATTACCAAATTCACTTACAAATTACCAATTACTAAATTCAATGTCTCATCCCCTTTATGTAGCCTTCATTTGGCACCAACACCAACCGCTCTACAAATCCCGAGTATCAGCTAGCGCAGGAGCAGCCCAGTACCGACTGCCTTGGGTGCGCTTGCACGGAGTCAAAGACTACTTGGATTTAGTGCTAATGCTGGCAAAATATCCCAAGCTTCATCAAACCGTAAACTTGGTTCCCTCCTTGATTTTGCAGATAGAAGACTGCATCGCAGACAGAGCATTAGACCCTTACTTGACTGTGACATTAAAGTCAGCAGAAATTTTAACCATCCCAGAACAAGAGTTCATTTTAGAACACTTCTTTGACGCCAATTATCACACCCTGATTCAGCCACACCCCCGCTATGCTCAACTCTACACTCAGCGGCAGGAAAAAGGCATTCAGTGGTGTTTGGAAAACTGGAAATTGCAGGATTTTAGCGACTTGCTGGCATGGCATAATTTAGCTTGGATTGACCCGCTGTTTTGGGACGACCCCGATATTGCAGGGTGGCTGAAACAAGGACAAAATTTTAGTTTGGTAGACAGAAAAAACATCTACTCAAAACAAAAAGAAATCCTCGCTCGCATCATTCCCCAGCACCGTAAAATGCAAGCTGAGGGACAGTTGGAAGTCTCCACAACCCCCTACACGCACCCGATTTTACCGCTGCTTGCCGACACTAATGGCGGCCGCATAGCCATTCCGAACATGACGCTGCCACAACACCGGTTTCAGTGGGAAGAAGATATTCCCCGACACCTGAGAAAATCCTGGGAAATGTATCAAGACCGATTTGATTGCCAACCGCGCGGTTTGTGGCCGTCGGAACAAGCAGTCAGCCCGGAAATTTTGCCCTACATTGCCAAACAAGGCTTTAAATGGATAGTCTCGGACGAAGCAGTATTGGGGTGGACAATTAAACACTTTTTCCACCGCGACGCGACAGGGAATGTCTACGAACCAGAATTCTTATATCGCCCTTACCGTTTAGAAACTCCTGACGGCGATTTAGCCATAGTATTTAGAGACCACAGATTGTCTGACTTGATCGGGTTTACCTACGGTTCGATGGAACCGGAAAAAGCAGCGTCAGATTTAGTGGGACACTTAGAAGCGATCGGCAGAACTCTCAAACACCGACAGTCCGACGGCCAAACAGCTTTAGAAAATCCCTGGTTAGTTACGATCGCCCTAGACGGCGAAAATTGCTGGGAATTCTATCCCCAAGACGGCAAACCGTTCTTAGAATCCCTCTATCAAACTCTCAGCGACAATCCAGATATCAAATTAGTCACAGTCTCAGAATTTCTCGACCAATTCCCAGCAACCGAAACAATTCCCGCAGCCCAACTGCACACCGGTTCGTGGGTGGACGGTTCCCTCACAACTTGGATCGGCGACCCCGCGAAAAATCGCGCTTGGGACATATTGGGGCCCGCGAGACAAATGCTAGCAAACCATCCAGAGGCCACAGAAGAAAGCAACCCAGAAGCTTGGGAAGCGCTTTATGCGGCCGAAGGTTCCGACTGGTTCTGGTGGTTTGGCGAGGGTCATACGTCGAACCAAGATGCCATGTTCGACCAGCTATTTCGCGAACACGTAGCGGCAATTTACGACGCTCTTGGCGAGCCCGTACCCCCGGAAGTGCGGCGACAAGTAGAAGTCCACGAGGTTCAAGGCGACCACCAGCCACTGAGCTTTATTCACCCGGTGATTGACGGTATCGGCAACGAACAGGATTGGGACAAAGCCGGCCGGATTGAGGTTGGGGGAGCAAGGGGTACGATGCACCGGAGTTCGGCTATTCAGCGGCTTTGGTACGGGGTAGACCACTTGAATTTTTACATTCGCGCCGACTTCAAGGCAGGGGTGCGGCCGGGAATTGATTGCCCTCCAGTGTTAAATTTGTTCTGGTTTTATCCCGATCGCACGATGAACAACAGTCTGATTCCGCTGTCGGGTTTGCCTGACGAAGCACCGCTAAACTATCGATTCCACCATCAGTTAGAGATTAATTTGCTGACGAAATCGATTTGGTTTCAGGAAGCAGGAGAGGGCGATGAGTGGCAGCCCCGCATCAGCCGGGCCCAAGTGGGATTGGATAAATGTTTGGAGATAGCAGTGCCTTGGGCGGATTTGCAGATTATGCCCGACTGGGAGGTGAGGCTGATTGCAGTTTTATCCGAAGGGGAGCGTTACTCTACCTGTATGCCGGAAGATGCTTTGATTCCGATCGGAATGCCGTAAAAAGTCATTAGTCATTAGTCATTAGTCATACGTTCAGAAGTTACGCAGAAACCCTATGTGTAGGGGGCGCATTGCACACGTTACTACTATGCGTAAAAATTGTGTAATATCAATTCCGGCTGCGCCGGAATGATATAGAGGAGACGGCAGTGCCGTTTCCCTACGCCAGATTAATTGTAGGGACACGGCACTGCCGTGTCCTGACTTCGGGTAATATTAATTCCGATGCCAACCGGAATTGATATAAGTCCTGTAATTATTAATCAACAGTCAACAGTCAGCAGTCAGCAGTCAACAGTCACCTGACGGTGCCACCGGAATTGATATCATTAGTCATGGGGAAATTAACAAACTAATGAGCAGCATTTTACTATTGGTCGATCGCCACCAACAACCTAATTTGCCGATCGCACACCTCAACACCGAGCATGAGGTGATCGTACTCGATCGCGCTTTAGATACCAGCTCCGAATTTCCCATTCCCCAAATCGCTTTTGACTTGTGCATTCTCGACGAGGCCTCTTTCGATCGCATCGGGCCGCTGATAGAAGGATTAAAAGCAGCAGCCGAGCCGATATTTTTACCGTTCTTGCTTCTTAGCAAATCCCAAACACCTGCTTTTTCTGAGCAGCAATTTTCGCCACAGGCAAAACAACTCGATCGCAGAATTGACGATTTGATAGTAAGTCCCGTAGATGGCGCCCACCTGCACTTGCGGGTAGAAAATTTGTTGGCCCGTAGGTGGCTGTCGCTAGAACTCCACAGACTTCAGGAAGTAATTAAAGAACAGACTTTTACAGAAAGTTTGTTAATCGACTCGCTGCAAACGGCAAACGAAAACCTGCAACGGGAAATCGCCAAGCGGGCCCAGGTAGAAACTGCACTGCGAGAAAACTCCTATCTGGACTCGCTGATCAATGCCATGCCAGATATTGTCTGCTTCAAAGATGCCGAGGGCAGGTGGCAGGAGGCAAATCAAGCGATATTGGAAGTGTTCGAGCTAGAAAAAATAGACTACCGCGGCCTCAAAGATTCTCAACTAGGAGAACTCAGCATTTTTTACCGCGAGGCGCTACAGGGCTGCGAGGTGAGCGATAGAGAAGCGTGGGAAAAAGGTGAGCTTTCTAGGGGAGAAGAAGTGATTCTCCGCTCAAACGGTACTGTGAAAATCTACGATGTCATTAAAGTACCCGTATTTCACCCCGACGGCAGACGCAAAAATATAGTGATTTTGGGTCGCGACATTACCGAACACAAGCAAACTAGAGACGAACTCGTGCGCTTGGCGTCGATTGTCGAGTCTTCCGACGACGGCATTGTCGGCAAAACCCTCGCCGGGACTATTCAGAGCTGGAACGCAGGAGCCGAGAAGATTTACGGCTACTGTGCCACGGAAATCAAGGGCCAGTCGATCGAGATTTTAGCCATACCCGAACGCCCCAAGGAAATGCCCCAAATTCTAGAAAATATTAGGGCTGGAGCCAGCATCGACCATTACGAAACCGTGCACTTGCGGAAAGACGGTCAACAGATAGATGTGTCCCTGACGATTTCTCCGATTAAAGACGCCACTGGAGCGGTAACGGGCGTTTCCACAATCGCTCGCGACATCAGCGACAGCAAGCGAGTCGAAAAAGCCTTTGAACAACTTCGCCACCAAACAGAAATGATTTTGTTCTCCGCAGGAGAAGGAATTTGCGGGTTGAACAAAGAGGGAAAAGTAACTTTTGTCAATCCTGCTGCGGTGAGAATGGCTGGGTGTGAATCAAAGCAATTGATCGATCGACCACTCTATGAAAGCTTACACCGTGTACAGGAAGAATGCTCAAGGGCGATCGAGCAACTCTCACCTGCAACAGACATCAATTCAGGCTCTGAACTTGTCCCACACTGTGCGGCACCGCAGGCGGGCAAACTGCTGCCGTCTCGGGTAAGTTCTCAAATTTTAGCCACCTTGAAAGACGGAGAGGCGCGGCGCGTCACCGATGAGGTTTTTTGGCGGCGAGACGGCAGCAGTTTTCCGGTTGAGTACGTTGTCGCTCCGATGCGAGAAGAAGGCGAAATTATTGGAGCTGTGGTGACTTTTAAAGATATCACCGATCGGCTTGCCGTGGAGCGCATGAAAGATGAATTCATCTCTGTTGTCAGCCACGAACTGCGGACACCCATGACCTCGATTCACGGTGCCCTCGGCCTCCTCAACAGCGGCCTGCTTGACGCTTACCCCCTGAAAGCCAAGCGGATGCTGGAGATTGCTGTCACTAATACTGACCGCTTGGTGCGGTTGGTCAACGACATCCTGGATTTAGAGCGGATGGAGTCGAGTTACAGCACTGCCGTCAAACAAACTTGCAATGTGGCTGAGCTGATGTTGCAGGCGGCTGACGAGATGCAGGGAATGGCTCAGCAGGCGGGAGTTACTCTGTCGGTGAAACCTGTGGGGGCGCAATTGCAAGCTGTTCCCGATCGGCTGATTCAAGCCTTGACAAATTTGCTCAGCAATGCTATTAAATTTTCTCCTTCCGGGGCTACGGTTTGGCTGAACGGGGAGTTGACCCACAATCTGGATTTGACAGAAAAAGCTGGGTTGAAGTCGGTGTCGTCTCCGTCTTTGTTGTCTCCTGAGCCTGCCGCCGCCCATCCGCACTTGCCAGGGACGAGCTCGTCGTACATCGTGATTGCTGTGAAAGACAAAGGGCGGGGTATTCCGGCAGACAAGCTGGAGATGGTCTTTGAACGCTTTCAACAGGTTGATGCTTCTGATTCTCGCCAGAAGGGAGGTACTGGTTTGGGGCTGGCTATTTGTCGCAGTATCGTGCAGCAGCACGGGGGGCGGATGTGGGTGGAGAGCGTTTTGGGGGAGGGCAGCACTTTTTTCTTAAGTTTGCCACTTCTCAGGGAGGGGCTGGCAACTGAAAGTTAATTTCTACCCAGGTGTACCCAAGGTTACTGATTTTGTGCAGATTGTTCGATCAAGTCATCGACAAACAATCTCAGCCTTTTATTCAGTTTGGGGACAGCAGGCAAAAAGCGCGATTTGAGGTCGCAAAGCGGCTTTTTTTGGGTGGGATTTTACAGCCACCGCGCCAGACGGTTAGGACGTTCTTAGTTGAAACCCTGCCGATCGATGGCAACTTAGGTCTTCCTTCTTCCTTCTTACTTCAACATCTGCTATACAGTTTGGAAAATTTACTGTAAAGTCCGATCGGGTAAAATAATTTGCTTTACAAAATATTCACATTTCGCCTCTAATCTGTGATCAGTTCTCATTTCTAAAAAAATGTTAATTTTGACTGCCAAGCGCATCTTGGTTATTGACGATGCGGAAGATATTCGGGAAGTAGCTCAAGTCAGTCTTGAGGTGGTGGGGGGCTGGGAAGTCCTGACAGCGAGTTCGGGCCGCGAGGGTGTTGCTAAGGCTGTTGCGGAACAGCCTGATGCTATTCTGTTGGACGTGATGATGCCCGACCAAGACGGGCCTACTACTTTTCTACAGTTACAAGCTAATAAGGCTACGCAGCACATTCCGGTAATTTTATTGACGGCTAAGGCTCTGGCTGGGGACAGGCGGATGTTCGCGGATTTGGGGGTGGTGAGCGTGATTGCTAAGCCTTTTGAACCGATGTTTTTGGCGGCTCAGGTCGCTGAAGCTTTGGGCTGGGAGCAAGAATAGCTCGATCGCGCGCATTGAATTGTGCAGCTTTTCAAGCAGTAATTTTGCAGGCAAAGAGAGTTAAAAAAACTTGCTTTCTTTGGTGGCGTTGCTGAGCTCGAATCGGGTCGATCGGACAGGATATATGTAGCGACTTAGGCGCCGTACCTTTCGTCCTGTCAGCTTTAGACTAAAAACCTCAGTCCGGTATCAATTTTAATCCTGCTGCTCTTGGGGTGAAATTGATACAAATTAGGGATGCCTAAGTGCCTATTGGTAGTGCGTTCATTTAACCTGATTCGACCTCAGCCATGAACTGAATATTCCTGTGGATTTTTCGGAAAAATACAAGCTGGCAGGATTATTTTACTTTTTGTAACAACTCACTCGTCTTCATAAGTTCTTCAGGTTTTAGTTTTAAGTTTAAGCACATGGTCAGGGATCGCTCCTGACTGTTGGCAGACACATTGGGAGAAGACGACTATGCCCTCAGCTTACATTTTGCTACTAATAGTTTCTCTGGCAGCAGTCTGGGTTTACTGGCAAACCTCTCAAGATATTTTTGTTCTGGTGGCTTGGGCTGGGCTTGGTTGTTTTATTTGGGGTTTCTCTTGGGCTCCTTGGAGCGTTCAGCTTTTGATTGTGGTGTTGCTGTTGGGCCTCCAAAAGTGCTACTTGCGCGACGCTCAAAGCTGTGAGTGAAAGAGATTTTTTATTTTTGTGCCTGGAATTGAGATGTACAGGCCTTTGTGAATCTCTCTAATGATTGGGTTATCGCTCCATATCTTCAAAAAAGGTTTAAAATATCATGAATAGTTGCCCTTGTTGCTCATCTAAATTGCTCCGCCACGCTCGCCACAATCGCGTTTATTGGTTCTGCTCGCACTGCTGGCAGGAAATGCCGGATCTGTCGGAGATGATTTTACTTAACAGCGTGCGGAATCACAAACGCGACGGTTTGGTGAAACATCCGGCTTTGACTCCTAAATCGAGGATTTTTGATTCTGTAGAAATTGCTTAGTTTGCTAGAGTTAGTCTCGCGATAAATATTGAGACGGAAAAGATTTTTGATTGTGCCATTTGTGGGATTTTTTGATAAAAAATGCAAAAGCCCCTTGCGTGTGAAGGGGACTTATTAGCGGGGGGCTTTTGCAGTTGTGATGAGGTCGATCGTCTGAATTGCAGCTATTGTATGCAGTTAAGCTGATTACATCAAACCGATTTGAGAGAGAATGCCTTGACCGGTGATGAATTCCGTAGCTAAGCCGATAACGAAGCCCAACATTGCCAAACGGCCGTTCCAGGTTTCAGCAAACTCAGTGAAGCCAACTTTTGCGTCTTTGTTTTCCATGACCAGAAACCTCGTTTAATTTCAACCTTATGTAACTAAACTTAACACAGCAGTACAAAGTTTGCAACATATTTTTACATTTACTGTTCAAATGCCGGAGAGCAGCCAGTAATCTAGCGTGAATTAGCAGAGAATGACGGACTCTTTACGCTATATATAGCGTTTCTTTGTAATTCCTGTGCAAGTAGAGATTAGCAGGGGTATTTGTGTCAGATAAACTCAAAAAATTAAATTAGATTACCCCTTGACATCTAAGAGTTAAGGTGCCAGTATCAAAACTATACAGCTCAGATAGACATCCGCATTCAAAAGCAAAAGTGTCGGTTAAGTCGTCTCAGCGGTAGGATGTGCAGATTGCGAATAGGCGTCCTAAAGACCAGTTGATATAGACATTAAAGTTAATTTCGTTTCAACTGGAATCAATAGGTATCTCCAGGAACTATGTTTTTGTCTTGACACGGCAAGAGTTTTAGGTTTTTATTTGGAGAGTTCTAATAAGTCACTTGGCGCGACATTAACTTTAATGTCTATATCAACTGGTCTTTACGACGCCTCTTCGCAATTTGCACATCCTATCGCTGAGACGCTAACCAAGCAAGTACACACTAAATTAATAGTGTGTTAGTCAAGAGTTTTGTTAAATGGAAAACCTCATTTGTGAGCGAAGCCACATACAATCTTTCCTTGACTAGATGCGTAATTTATCTATGCTGTCCTGCAAACATTAGTTTTAGGACACATAAATATGAAGGACAATCATTTAGTAATTGGCAAACAAATCAGCCAGCAACAGTCTTTAGTTTCAATTTATTGGGATTATGAGAACATCCCAGATGTAAAGCAAGCCAAAAACTTATTGCTTTTTGCTGCTTCATTAGGATATGTAGTTACCAGAAAGGTTTACCACAAGAATTGGCAGCAGAGAAATAAGATTTCTCAAAAAAAAACATTCGTTAATCTTGGCTATGATTGTGTTCCTGTAGTCCAGAAAATCCATGATGCTGTTGACTTCTGTTTGTTTTATGACTGTTCTGATGAAGCAGCAATTAGTCTATATCCACACACATTTATTATTGTGTCTGGAGACGGCAATGGCGAAATCTTGATTCCTAAGCTGCAAAACAAGGGTAAAAAGGTGATAATCTTCGCTCGGCCAGGTAATGAAAATAAAAATCTGGAAAGGCTCGCAAATGAATTCTACTTTCTGGATGAATTACCGAAGTTGCTTGAAAGCTACAAACTAGCAGCCTAAATATCTCTGAAATTCACCCCGCCGCCGATAGCAAAAATCCAGTTTATTTGATAAACTAGATTCTCCAAACCTACCGCTATCTGCGGCTCTTTCATGTCCACATAATAACACCCAACTCCAAAAACAATAACCATTACAAAAATCCTATGCCATTAACTAATCCAACACAAGAACTCAAAATTACCATTCCCGAATTCAACAATGAAAAACTGCTGCGCCAAGCCCTCACCCACCGTTCCTACGTCAACGAAAACCCCACATTCCGCGAAGAAGACAACGAACGCTTAGAATTTCTCGGCGATGCTTTGCTGACTTTTCTCAGCGGCGAATATCTCTATCAGCGTCATCCAGAAATGGGAGAAGACCAACTGACTCGCCGACGTTCTGCATTAGTAGATGAAAAACAATTAGCCAGATTTGCTACCGAAATCTATTTAGACTTAAAAATGCGGCTCGGAAAAGGAGCTTATCGAGAAGGTGGGATTACTAATCCAAATTTGCTCAGCAGCACTTTTGAAGCATTTATTGGGGCTTACTATCTCGACACGCAAGACATGGACAAAGTTCGCAACTTTGTGTGGCAAATGTTTGATTCTGTTCCCGAAAATGTTGTCGAAACTCGATCGACTGTAGACTCAAAAAATCGCTTTCAGGAATGGGTACAAGCCAACGGTGATACGACTCCCCCTAAATACGTGACCATCCAAGAAGGAGGCACACCCCACAAGCCGGAATTTCTCGCTAAAGTGTATGTCGCAGAGAAACTCTATGGAGAAGGTAAAGGCAAAAGCAAAAAAGATGCTGAGAAAAATGCGGCAGAAGATGCGCTAGCAAAGCTGAAAAAACGGGGACTGATCTAAACTTGAAAACATCGGTAAAAACTACTAGCTTTTTTGTGCGATACGGGCGTTAGCGAAGCCCTCGAAGACGATCGCCCGAATTGATTGCAAGAGCGCACAATCGGCTATAATCAGGACTTGGGCAAGTGTTACCGCCGTCGATAGAGGGTTGTAAAGGCAGAAATTCGTTGACGAGTAGCCGAGTGTCGATCGTAATTTTGGGAAATATCAGAGCAATTCATGTCTACTCAAAACCCGACTACCCTAACTGTTGAAGAAGCACAGCAAATCCTCAAAAATTTCACTTGTCTGGATATGCAATCTCTAGCATCGCCGCTGGAAAAACAGGCACTCCGTCAAGCGATTTTGTTGGTAGCAAGTTTGTCGGATTATCAAATGTTGGGAGTGTGCGCTGGTTCGACGGATGAGGGTTTTTCAGCTTTAGAAGCTTATTTGAAAGCTTTGGGATATCAAGCTGTTTTAGATCCCAATGCTGTCTCGACCTTTGCTGGTTCGGTTTATATAAAGTTCAATACTTTGAAGGGGTCGTATTATGTTGACGGCTATCCCGGGACTTACCGGGGCGTTTTGATTTCGTGCCAATCAGCCTCAGAAAGTGGAGTTAGCGGAACTTACGGTCATTTACCTCTCGATTTATTTGTTGATTAATTTGTCAGTAGTCAGCAGTCAGTCGATCGATTAAATTGCATCAAAAACCCACTGATTCACCTTACTAAGCTGTAGGGTGCGTCAGCAGATATCCCTTCGATTCAGTTGAATCAAACACCGACTGACGCACCTTACTAAAATTAACCCTTGCCAATGATCAATTCTGGCTCTTGTTCCGGTGCGGTTTCTTCGGGTGGCAGTCCCAAAATATCGCTGTACAAGTTGATGTATTTCCGGGCCGAAATATCCCAGCTAAAATCTTCTCTCATGCCGCGCTGTTGCAGTTCTCTCCACTTATCTTTGTAGCGGAAACCTTCCCAAGTTCTGATCATGCAGGTGAACAAGTCGAGGGGTTCGTAGCGATCGAAACAGTAACCTGTACCAGTATTGTCGATCGGGTTGTTGTGGGAAACGGTATCGACTAAACCGCCGGTGCGGCGAACCATTGGCACGCACCCGTAGCGGAGGGCGAGCATTTGGCTGATGCCACAGGGCTCGAAACGGCTGGGCATCAGGAAGCTGTCGCAGCCTGCGTAAACGCGCCGGGAGAGGGCCTCGTTGTAAAGTAGTTGGGTAGACATCCTACCGGGATAGCGGGCTGTCATTTGCCAGAGTTGGGTTTCGTAGTAGCGATCGCCCGTTCCGAGTACAATAAATTGAGCGTCGGTATAGGCCATGAACAAATCGAGCATTTGAATTATCAAATCTAATCCCTTCTGTTCTACCAGGCGCGACACCATGCCGATCAAAAAAGCATTTTTATTCACTTCCAAACCGACTTCTTCTTGCAGCGCAATTTTATTAGCGGGGCGCTTTTCAATAGTATCAACACTAAATTGTTGATGGAGGTACTTGTCAGTTGCTGGGTTGTAAGATTCTGTATCAATTCCATTCAAAATGCCCGATACTTTACCGCCGAGATAAGACAGCAAACCTTCCAAAGTTTCCCCATAAGCTGGAGTTTTGATTTGCTCGGCGTAAGTCGGTGAAACTGTATTTACTCGATCGGCAAACTGTACTGCGGCAGCCATTGTATTGTGACCTTGCATATACCAAGGGCACCAAGTCATCTGCTCCAAACGCCAGCGCCACGGCCCTTGATAAGCTAAATTGTGAATAGTAAAAACTGTGCTGATATCAGGATCTTGGCTCATCCAAACAGGTATCATCCCCGTATGCCAGTCGTGACAGTGGATAATGTTGGGCTTCCAATGATTCCAGGCAAATTCAGCCGCAGTATTGGCAAAGAAAGTGAACCTCCAATCTTCATCTAAACCGCCGTAAACGCGGCGGGGCAAGAAAGATGGATGTTGCATTAAGTATAAAGGTACATCGGTTCCCGGCAAAACAGTTTCAAACACCGAGAAGCTTTGGAACATGGCAGCCCCATCCCAAACAGGTTTTTTGGGAACATCCATTTTGTCGGGGATGAAACCGTAGTAGGGCATGAAGATGCGGACATCGTGTCCCATGCGCCGCAGAAATTTAGGCAAAGCGCCGACGACATCGCCCATACCGCCCACTTTGGCAAGGGGTGCTGCTTCGGCGGATACAAATAAAATACGCATTATTTTTTTGTGTTCCTTGAAATTGTTAGTCTAGATTAAGTTTAAATGGCGAGCGTCACAATATTAACGCGCCGTCCAAAAACAAGTATAAATCTGAGTTGCTGTAGCGATCGCAGTTGACTCAAGAATGCGATCGCCCTTTTTCCATCCACGTCGCTGTGGGGTGAAAAAAAGAGCGATCGCCCGTACTCTCTTCCCGCGATAATTTTCACGATCTAATCAAATTTATCTGTCACTTTCTGAGGGACGGTAAACCTCAAAAATTGTATGCAGTCTGCTCACCTTTACGCATTAGTAAAACTGCACGCAAAGCCATCATTATGTAATTAAGGAAATAGCGATCGCCCTTTTCATCCCGTATACGAAAAAGAGCGATCCTCTTCGAGGGCTTTCCTTCGGATCGCTTCGCTAACGCCAACGCCCGAATCACATATTACCGACCACTCCCGACTAATTCTGAGAATCCTCCTCAAAACTTTCTTCAAATCCAGCTAGAAAGTCATCCAAAGCTTCAGAGGCGATCGCCAAATTAATATTATCAGCATCTTCCCCGGCCCACGTATTCACCCCAACCACTTGACCGGCCATATTAATCAGCGGGCCGCCGGAATTTCCCCGATTAATCACCGCATCAGTTTGCAACAGCTTTACCTCAGCAACATCCTCCTCATCTTCCTCGCCTTCTTCATACTCATCGGGCTCGCGAATTGCACTCACAATACCTTGAGTTAAAGTTGAAGCAAACTGCCCCAAAGGATTGCCCACAGCAATTACTCTATCTCCCACTTTCACATCAAAAGACAACTCTAGGGGAGGATATTCTTGGGGAGAATCCACTTGTTCCCCTGTGTTCGGGTCGAAGGTAAAATCGCTAATTAAGAGTAATGCTAAATCTTCTTGAGCATTACCAGTAAACACCACCTCTGCCAATCTCAATTTTCCGTCGTGAGTTTCCACTAAAACCTGTTCCACTTCATCTTCTTCATAGAAGTAATCTTGCTCGGCAATATCTTCTACAACGTGATAGTTCGTGACAATTATGTCCGGCGATACAAAGAACCCGCTTCCTGAAGAAATCTCTTCTTCTGTATCCCAATCCATCACGTAAATTGACACTACGGACGGCAAGACTTGCTCGACTACATCCGAAAAATTTACTGCTTGAGTTTTGAACTCTTTCAATTGCTTCTGCAAAGCTTGTTTGTCTACCTGCATTTTGCTATAAAGTTGCTGAACCTTTTTCACTTCCAACTTTAATTGAATTTCTCTAGCGCTCATATTTTGCCTTTACCTGAAATAAATTGCTGATTAATTTTGGATGTTTGATTGTAGATTGTGGATGGGTAGGTTAAAAACTATAGGACTTACGAAAAAAAACCGGTTTTTACCATAAATCTTGGGCTATACAGCGAGACTTACATCATAAACCGGGTTGATTAACACCCGTGCGGAGCGTCCTAAATTAGTCAGATATTTTTGAAATCTATCGCGCAAGTCCTACCTAAAATCCCATCAAAAATCTACAATCAGACTGCTACTCTACCTGTGAAAGCCAAAGCAAACCGCCTGTTATTTTTATTTTACAAAAGGCGAGATATCGCGTCTAAAAGCATTGACAAAGAGATGCGGATCGGTTTTAGGAACCACGTCGAACTTCGACAAAAATTTCCTCCAAAATTTCACTAGCCCCCTGTTGGCGCAGGCGGTGAGCGAGGTCAATTCCTAGCATTTCAGCAGTCTCGGCGGCGCCGGAAACACTATCTTTGACGAATCGCTTGCCGTCGAGACTCGATACCATTCCGGTTAAGGTTAATTGACCGTTTTCTATTTTGGTATTGACGCCGATCGGCACTTGACAGCCGCCTTCTAATTCCCGCAGAAATGCGCGTTCGGCATAACATCTTTGGGCAGTTTCCGAGTGTTCGAGAGCTTTAATCACTGCCATGATTTCTGTGTCTCCGGCGCGGCATTCGATGCCCAAAGCACCTTGTCCGACGGCGTGAAGGGAGATTTCAGGAGGGATAATTTGGTGGATGCGATCGCCCATTCCCAGTCTTTCCAATCCGGCAACTGCTAAAATAATCGCGTCGTAACCGCCCTCATCTAATTTAGCGAGTCGAGTATTGAGATTGCCGCGAATATCTTTAAATTCAAAATGAGGGAAATGGTGTCGCAGTTGAGCCAGCCGCCGCAGGGAAGAAGTGCCGATTACTGAACCTTCTGGGAGGGTGTCGAGTTGCTTGTCTTTGTGCTTGGAGTGAACTACCAGGGCGTCAGCGGGATTTTCCCGTTCGGTGACGCATCCTAAAATTAAACCTTCGGGCAAATTGGTAGGCAAATCTTTGAGGGAATGAACGGCAAAGTCCGTTTCATTGTTAATCATCCCCGTTTCTAATTCTTTGGTGAAAAGTCCTTTATCGCCAATTTTAGCGAGGGCGACATCAAGAATTATGTCCCCTTGGGTGGACATGGTGTGGACTTCAAAAGTGTGTTCCGGGAAGTGTTTCTGTAGCTGTTCTTGCACCCAGTGGGTTTGCACGAGAGCGAGTTGGCTTTTGCGGGAACCGATGCGAACGGTTCGGGAAGGGGCAGATGTGGTTGGGGACATAAGATCGATCGGAGGATAGCTTGAAATCAGCCAATATATTCACCTGATCTAGCGTACCGCAGGTGGGGACTTTAATTGCTGGTTGGGATAATTCGAACGATAAAATAGAAATACCAGGTTTGGAGCGCCAGTAGCAGTGAGCTGTGATGATGTTTGCCATCCAGCATTGGGCGTCCCTTGCAGTCCAGCCGATCGACATTGCGAAGCAAAGGCTGCCGGCGATGTACGCTCTACCTAGGGTAGAGCCGGATGAAGCTGGTTGACATGAGGAGTTAGCTTAGCTGCAGCGAGAAAGAATTAGCTCAAAAGTTGCGAGATTTGGAAAGAAAAATGTAGTGGCGAGGGAAAAAGGGCGATCGTATTTATTTGTAGCAGCTTCGTTGACAAAAGGTCGATCTACCTTTTAGCCCTCAGCTACGGCAATCAATAACTGAACTTCAATTCCTAAAGTCCGAGCACTGCGAGCCAAAGCTTCATCGCCAGTCACCAACAGCAACTGATTAGAACTTGCTACTGCTAAATGCAGTGCATCTAAGGTACGCAACGGTACTTCAAAGCGGCTAATCCAATCGCGAGCTAAATTGTAATGAATTGGCTCTAAGGGATGCGAGTATAAAAATTTTCATCCAAGTCAGTTTGAAAATTGTTCGCTATTTGTCTTGCCTCTTCTGGAGAAATTTCCCTCAGTCGCAATTTGCGGGCAACTGCTGAAAACAGTTCCACTTCAACTAATTGACTTAGTGCGGGTGTGTCTTCAATGCTCAGTAATTCATCAACAGCATCGTTGAGAGCTTCTGGTAAATAGAAGGGGACAAGAACGCTGGTATCTATATAAATCAATACCGTGCTTCCTCCCTTAGCCTAATGACTGTTGCACTCATTGGCTCGCCCTTGACATTAATGGAGTTTCGGAATGCTTTACGCCTAGCTAACCGCTGCTCCTTGGATAGCGGCGGGACTACGCGAGCTACTACTTGGCCTTCCTGTACGATCGTCACTTCTTCTCCCAAAGCCACCTTTTCCAAGATAGCTTGCAGACTCTGCTTGGCTTCTTCAACGCTAATCGCAGGCATCTCATTAGTTTTTTAGGTACTTTTTAATTGTACAGCAACGGGATATTTAATGCGAAAAATGTCGATTCCCTACCCTTCACCGAACGCACGCGCGTTCGGGATAGCTTCGCTCGCGCGTACCCTTTTTATTTCCCAGCAAAATTTAACGTTGCCCTGCTTGAAGTGCAGAATTTGCTATCTGGACAACTTCTTGCTGCCGTGCGTTTTTCCTTGTGACTCGGTACAGCACCCCCAGCCTTTGCCACTCAACAAAAGCAGTGCAGTAAGGACCGCAATTATTGAAATAAATTCCCCTGATTCCGCCCGCCAATTCAATGCTTCTGTAAGTATCCTGTGGCAATCGCGAAGGAGGCGAAAACGGTTCATTTCTTTTAGCTTCGATTGTGCCGAAATAACAGGCTCCCGCGCGGCATCCTTTGCCTAAATACATTCCCACAATGTAACCGTGGGCCCCCGCTTGCACATCAAAATCAAGTTGCTGAATGTCAGATAAAGGAAGTCTACTCGGAAGAAAAACAGGCACTCGCGTTTTGCCTTTGATTTGCCTAAAAATGTCACTGGCAGGAAAACGACTGTTAGCTTGATTGGCACCTGAGTTATCGGGGAGTGGGGGAAACTTTTGGACAAAATTCCTCCACTGCATAACTCTATTTTTAGCAATGTTAAAAGTGGGAATAGAGTATTTTTCTAGCGCAAAAGAAGGGCGACTGTTTTTCAGGTTAAAGTTGCGGCGAATCACTGTAATTTCGGGTTTGCCTAAGCCGTAAGCTGTGGCTATGGAACGGGCGAGATTGCAGCTAATTTTGAAGCGTCCCATCTCAATACTGCCATTTTCTGCTTGATAAGACCAATTGTAACCTTCAGAATGTCGATCGCGATCGCACAAAAAATGAGAAATCTCAAACATCTTGGCAATATGAACATCGTACAACCGCAACTTGCGGCTGCCGGCAGATTTTGCAGTGTTGTGATCGGGTACAATAAATTGTATCGGTTGCCAGCTATCTTCAGGGGAAAAATTAAACCAGCGGATTTCTGTAATTGGGAGTTCAGTCCTTGCTAACGCTGAGTTTGGTGTCAAAAGTGCGTGAAGCGAAGCTATCCCGAAGGGAATCGTAAAAGCAGTCACCACACCAGCAAAAATCGCCGCAAATAGCCATCTTCCCCTCATCCTGATTTCTCCCTAAGTAGGTAAGCGCCAAAAATATAGCATCTTGTAAGGGGCGAGTGCGAGTTAAGATATATCATACAATAACGGTAAGGTGCGCCCTTACGCACCCTACATATAGAAGTTGTGCCTCCAAGACTACAAAAATTAACGCTTCCCAGCTTGAATAGCAGAATTTCCTATTAAAATTAAATCAGATTCTCGTCCGTTCTTAATGGCGACGGTATACATAAAACCCTGAGTTTTCCACTGAAGAGTTGCTGTGCAGTAAGCCCCGCAACCGTTATGAAAAACTCCTTTCACTCCGCCCGCAAGCTTGACATTTTTTAACGTCTTAGTTACCCCTTCTAGTTTTGTAGTAAACTCCCCGCCTTTTTGACCTTGAATTGACCCAAAAGTGCAAACAGTCGTACCGCCACAATCGGGTTTATACTCGATTGAAATACTATAGCTGTTTGCTTCTGCTGTAGTTGGATAGTACATTTTTGGCAAATCCGGAATCCTGTTGGGAATAAAAATAGGCACTTGCGTTTTGCCTTTTAACTTTGGCAAAATTTCATTTACCGGAAACGCAGTGCCTCCTTGAGCAATTTGTGTTGTTCCCGATTGTCGTTGCGACAATTGCGAAGATCCAAAAACAACCGAGGGAGGTACTAAAGCAGTCAATACACAAGCAGAAGTAGCCAAAAGTAATAATTTCTTCTTCACGGTCTTTTCCCTTAATATTCCAAGAGTTGAGTTGAGCGGCGAACCGCATTCACCTATGTACAACCACAATTCAAAATACCAAATTAACACTCGCTTTTCCGGGAAAAATGTTTTTTTACTCTCTTGACAAGGTTGCCAAAATATGAAGTTATCTATAATATAGAGAAGGCGAGCAATTTAGGAGTCGATCGTGGAACTGCAAGAGTATTTGCGCCAGCACGGAGTGGAAACTTTGTCCGAAACTTATCATATCAAAGTTACCCGCCACCGCCAATATCCTGATCTAGTCTGTCTGAAATACTCGCAGATAGAATCTCCCCTGGGCGAAAAAATAGTCCAGCAGTGCCGAGGCATTATTTTAGATTCATCTCAAGATTGGCAGATAGTTTCTTATCCCTACGACAAATTTTTTAATTACGGAGAAATTCACGCCGCTGGAATTGATTGGAGTCACACCAAAGTTTATGAAAAACTAGACGGTTCTTTGACTGTACTGTATTTTTACAAGGGAGAATGGAGAGTGCAATCTAGCGGCACTCCCGACGCCGCCGGCGAAGTTAACGGTTTTGGATTCAGCTTTGCCGAACTTTTTTGGAAAGTCTGGCAAGAATTGGGATATCAATTGCCCGAAGAAACCGACCAGTGTTTTATCTTTGAATTGATAACGCTTTACAATAGAATAGTTGTCCAGCCAAAAAACAATCAAATCGTGCTGCACGGGGTTCGCAACACTCAAACGCTGCTAGAAACAGATCCGAGTGTTTGGGCGAATAAATATGGCTGGGAATTGGTCGCCTCCTATCCTTTAACTAGCTGGAAAGAAGTTATCGAAGCGGCTCAACATTTAGATCCGATGGATTCGGAAGGGTATATTATCTGCGACGCTAACTTCAACCGAGTTAAAGTAAAGTCTCCGCAATATGTCGCGATTTCCCATCTCCGCGAAGGGTTTTCGACCCGCCGGATGATAGAAATTGTTTTAACTAATGAAGGAGAAGAGTTTTTAGCTTATTTTCCTGAGTGGAGTGAGTTGTATCAACAAGTTAAGGACAAATATCAATCTTTGGTTCAAGAAATCGAGGAAGCTTACCGACAGCACGAATATATCGAAGTTCAGAAAGATTTTGCATTAGCTGTGAAGCATTTGCCGTATTCCGGGATTTTGTTTTCTTTGCGGGCCCGAAGAGTTGCGGGAGTGAAAGAAGCTCTCCGTGATGTTACGATTCATAAAATAGAGGAGTTGTTGGGTTTAGATTACCTCCATCTAGGTTTGTAAGGTTCGCAGAGAATCGGCGGTTGAAACCGCTCCTACACAAACAAAGTCCACGCGGACTAAAGAATTAAGTTGCCAATTAGCAATTACCAATTATCCATTATCATTACCAATTGCCATGAAAAGAGTTATTGTACTTGTTGGTTTACCTGCTTCGGGAAAATCTCAATTTTCTAGGGAATTGCTGCTGTCGGAACCTGCAAAGTGGGTGCGTAGCAATAAAGATTTGCTCAGAGAAATGGCTCACGCTTCTCATTGGTCGCAGGCGAATGAAAAGTTTATTGTGCAGTTGAGAGATACGATTATTTTGATGGCTTTGGAAAGCGGCAAGCACGTCATTGTTGATGATACTAATTTCGGTCCTCACATCGAGCATATCAAACAGTTAGTTAAAGGTAAAGCCATTGTCGAAGTTAATGATTCTTTCCTGCAAGTTCCCGTTGAGGAATGTATTAAACGGGATTTGAAAAGGCTTAATTCGGTGGGCAAAGAGGTGATCGTGAAGATGTACAATAAGTACGTGCGGGTTCCCGTTGGGCCGCCGGAATATAACCCGGACTTGCCGGATGCAATTATTGTTGATATGGACGGTACGCTGGCACTCCTCAACGGCAGAAATCCTTTTGATGCTTCGAGGTGCGATCGCGATTTACCGAATCAGCCCGTCTTAGATACCGTCCGCAAGTGGCAGTCCAGCGCCCATATTATTGTAGTGTCGGGCCGCACAGATGACTGTCAACCTCAAACTAAAAAATGGTTGCAGCAGTACGAGGTTAATTATGCCAACCTTTATATGCGGAAAACCGGAGATATGAGGAAGGATTCGATTATTAAAGAGGAGTTCTATCGGCGGCATATTGCAGAAAAATATAACATTAAGTTTGTTTTGGACGATCGCCAGCAAGTTGTTGATATGTGGAGAGGCTTGGGATTGACGGTATTCCAAGTAGATGAAGGGGATTTTTAAGGCAGGGTTTGTTGGCGCGGGCGGCCTCCCAACTCCTAATGCTATAATCAAAGTAACATTGACAAACATTTTGTTATGATAGCCATTCCCCAAACACCCCAAAAAATGACCGTTGAGGAATATCTCGAATGGGAAGCTCAACAAGAGATTCGCCACGAATATGTCAACGGCGAAGTTTTTGCCATGACGGGCAGTACAATTCCCCATAACGATCTTGCACTCAACTTTTACACTGCATTGCGCCCACATCTGCGTTCCATAGGCTGTCGGATGAACGTGTCAGATGTGAAATTGCAAGTCAGTTTTCAAAGCCGTTACTACTACCCTGATGTGATAGTCAGTTGCGACCCTCAAGACATCAATTCCCGCACATTCATCCAGAATCCTAAAATCATTGTGGAAGTTCTTTCTCCCAGTACAAGTGCTAAAGATAGGGATGAAAAATTTACTTCTTACCTAAAAATTCCGACTTTGCAAGAGTATATCTTAATTGATTCACAAAAGATTTTTGTTGAGCGTTACTGTCGGGGAGAGGGCAGAATGTGGCTGTACTATTCTTACACTGCTGGGGAGATTATCACTCTCTCAAGTATTGGGTTTGATTTGCCGATCGCACTTTTGTATGAAGGTGTTGGATTTGAAACAGAAACAGAAACAGAAGGATAAAAACACACCGAATTTTGCAGCTTTTTTATGAACAGGCAAGATGCCTGTTCCACAGAGAGTAAATTTTATTTTGTGGTGGGCTTCGACGCCGCCCATAAAAGCCGATAAGGAATAGGCAAGATGGCTGTTCCACAATTATTTACTTATCGCGTCCAAGCCAGCCAGCGGTTAAACAAATTTTTCACAAACGGAGTCAAACGAGTGCGATTATAAGCATCTCCCGCTTTCCGAATTGCATCAGCTTGTGTCGGATACGGGTGAATTGTGCTAGCAATCTTTCCCAAACCAATATTGTTAACCATTGCCAAAGTAATCTCGCTGATCATATCCCCAGCGTGTCGCGCTACAATAGTTGCACCTAATATTTTATCGCTGCCTTTTTTGACGTGAATTTTCACAAATCCTTCCTCTTCGCCGTCAATAATTGCCCGATCGACTTGACTGAAAGGAATCAAAAATGTATCGATATCAATGCCTTTTTCCTTAGCCTCGCGATCGCCCAACCCGACGCGCGCAATTTCCGGGTCAGTATAAGTACACCAAGGTATCGTCAAAGCGCTGAGCTTTTTGCGCCCGAAAAATAGAGTGTTTTGAATCACTATCCTCGCGGCAAAATCAGCAGCGTGAGTAAATTTATGTTTCATGCAAATATCCCCAGCGGCATAAATGCGGGGATTAGTAGTTTGCAAATTGTCGTTGACAAATACGCCCGTATGTGTATCATAATCGACACCTACAGCCTCCAGATTCAATCCTTCGACGTTGGGCGATCGCCCTGTACTCACAATAATTTCATCTACTGTTGCCGATGCTTCTTTACCTTGAGATTTATAATAAATTACTTTACCTGCATTTGTTTTCTCAACGCGCTCTATTGTGGATTCTAGTATTAGTTGAATTTCTTCCCGTAGAAAAGCCTGCTGCACGATTTTAGCAGCATCCGCATCTTCTTTGTCTAAAATCTGAGAATTTTTGTGCAGCAATACGACTTCCGAACCCAGTCGCCGAAAGGCTTGAGCCAATTCGCAGCCGATCGGCCCTGCGCCAATTAGTGCCAAACGCTGAGGTCTTTCTGTGAGGTTAAAAACAGTTTCATTTGTCAAATATCCCGCTTCTTGTAAACCGGGAATTTGTGGTTGTAGCGCCCTTGCACCTGTGGCAATTACTGCTTTTTTAAAGCGCAGAGTTTGACCGGCAACTTCAACTGTATTATTGCTAGTAAAACGACCAGAACCCAGAAAAACATCAACTCCTAATTTCTCCTGATATCGTTGAACAGAATCAACATCGCTGATTCCCGCCCTGATGCGGCGCAGCCGTTCCATCACAGCGGCAAAATCCACTTCTACACTGTCAGAAATATTAACACCAAATTTATTTGCTTCCCAGATGTCGCCAACAGTGCGGGACGATCGAATCAGCGCTTTTGACGGCACACAACCGACATTCAAACAGTCGCCGCCCATCAAATGTTTTTCAATCAAAGCAACTTTCGCGCCCAAACCTGCGGCACCTGCCGCTACAATTAATCCAGCGGGTCCCGCACCAATTACTACTAAATTATAAGAACTAGCCGGCTGCGGATTTACCCAATCGGGCGGATGCAAATAGGAGACTAATTTCTGGTTGTGTTCGTCCATCGGGGGGACAGTTACGCGATCGACTTTTGACTGCGACATTGGCAAATCCTGCTAATTAAATACTTTCTTCCAAAGCTTTGCTGGCTATCCGAGTGATAAAGACAGTAACCGCGACAGTAGCAAGAAAACTGATAATATTAATCAACCATTTTACGGCGGAATCTTGAGGACTTGCATACACAGTTTCCCTGCCTATCGCAGCAACCTCTCCCACCAAAGAACCCGAGTAAACGTACATAATTGTACCCGGTATCATGCCAAAGGAACCCAGCACGTAATCTTTCAAAGAAACCTGAGTAATTCCCAGAGCGTAATTCAATAAATTGAAAGGAAATAAAGGACAAAGACGAGTCAAAAAAACTATTTTTAATCCTTGTTGGGAAACTGCGCGATCGAGAGCTTTAAACTTGGGTTGAGATTCCATATATTTTACCACGCGATCGCGGCACAAATAGCGCCCGATCGCAAAAGCAAATACAGCACCTAAAATGGACGCCACAAAGACGTAAACCGAACCCCACCACAAACCAAAAATCGCCCCCCCTCCCAGCGTCAGTAACGAACCCGGTACAAACAGCACAGTAGCCAAGTTATAAGTAGCTACAAAAGCCACCGGCCCCCACCAGCCTAAATCCTCGATCCGCATTAACAGAGTTCTCAACACATCTTGAACGTAGGCAGATCTAGTTGCTACAATTAAGAGAGCAAGCAAAAGTGCGATCGAAAAAAAAAACACTATGCGTTTAAATTTTACCCTAGCATAATCTTGGATTCGTTCTTTGGCCATGATTCACCCGCAAATATTTATCAGCATTATACTCCAAACTTAAATTATTACTGTAAACTACCCTACAAGCGATCGTCATGACACCAAAAGCCCAACTTCCAATCCCCGAATATTTTGACCCCAAAAAATTAGGCGAAGTATGGCGAGTCCCCTACCAAGAACGTGCCGCCCAAGCGAAAGAGTGGGCAAAGCAGCACAGCATCCAGCCAGCATCCAGCGACAAAAACCGCATTTGTTTGCTGATAATCGATGCCCAAAACACCTTTTGTTTGCCAGAATTTGAACTATTTGTTGGCGGGCGTTCCGGTAGCGGTGCAGTTGATGATAACCTGCGGCTGTGCGAATTTATTTACCGCAATTTAAATGCAATTACAACCATTGCGCCCACAATGGATACCCACACCGCCCTGCAAATTTTTCATCCAATCTTTTGGATAAA
This sequence comes from Microcoleus sp. Pol11C3, assembly GCF_036701485.1. Taxonomy (NCBI): domain Bacteria; kingdom Bacillati; phylum Cyanobacteriota; class Cyanophyceae; order Oscillatoriales; family Microcoleaceae; genus Microcoleus; species Microcoleus sp. Pol11C3. The sequence continues at coordinate 26,339 of NZ_JAUBQW010000067.1, forward strand.
TGAAGCAGGCGAACACCCCCTACCCGCCGCCACTTCTATTACTTTAGAAGACGTGCAGCAAGGCATTTGGAAAGTCAATCCAGCCGTCGCCCACAGCATCAGCGGGGCTAATTTTTCAGCACTGGAAAAACAGGCTTGCCACTACGTCAAAAAACTCAGCGCCGATGGGAAATATCCCCTGACAATTTGGCCCTATCACTCAATGTTAGGAGGCATCGGACACGCGCTGGTTTCTGCGGTGGAAGAAGCAGTATTTTTTCATACTATAGCCCGCAACAGCCAAGCACTTTTTGAAATTAAAGGCGGTAATCCACTGACAGAAAACTATTCTGTTTTGCGGCCAGAAGTTTTAGATGGCTTCGACGGCAATCCGATTGCGGAAAAGAATGCTAAGTTTATGGATAAATTGCTCGATTTTGATGCAGTAATTATTGCCGGACAAGCCAAAAGTCACTGCGTTGCTTGGACAATTGATGATTTGTTAACGGAAATTTTGGCGCGAGATCCAAATTTGGCAAAGAAGGTTTATTTGCTGGAAGATTGTACTTCGCCTGTGGTTGTTCCGGGTGTTGTTGATTTTACGGAACAAGCAGATGCAGCTTATCAAAAATTTGCGGCGGCGGGAATGAATGTGGTTAAATCGACTCAGTTTGAGGTACAATCAAGATAAGTTAGCAACTGGCTGTGAGTATGAGCTTAGTATCTAATAAGCCGCCGGCTATTATCCGTACAGAGCGTGGATTGACGCTCGCAGGTACGCGCATCACTCTCTACGACGTGATGGACTACGTAACCGCAAATATCCCCCTAAATTTATTCGAGATCTGTTTGATTTGACAGAGGATCAAATTAATGCAGCCCTCTCCTACATAGATACAAATTGGGCTGAAGTTGAGGCTGAATACCAAGTTGTTCTTAAGGAAACTGAGGAACTTCGGCAATAGTACGAAGAACAAAATCGCGAGATCGTCGCCCGCATTGCTACCCAGCCACCACCACCTGGGTTGGAAGCAGCCTGGGAAAAGCTTCAAGCATCGAAGGCACGTCACCAACTTCAGTCATGATTTTTTGATTAAATGTAGTTAAATCAATAATTTCTAGTCAGCCTTAAGCTGGTTCTCCAAATCCTGAATCTGCAGATCGAGTTGCGTTCTTTCTGATTCAGCTTTCTCAATTTGTCTTTCTAGCTTAAACTTTTGAGCAGTGTCGGATTCGATCGCTGAATGTTCTCGTAAAGCAGCTATCTTTTCGCTTAACAAATCATACTGCTTCTGGAGGCTATCGAGTTGTTGGTGGATACGCTGATGTTTTCTTGCTGTGACAGTTTCTTTACTTACTCGCTCAGGATTTGTCTTCTGCTTAGTCTCGATGCCTAAGATGTCTAACCATTCTTCGGTAGTTATAGGATTTTCAACTGCCTCAACAGCAAGAGGATTGATAACCTTTTCGACAAGCAGGTGCTTCTCGGTTAACTTCTTCTTAATCCGTTCCTCTATGGTATCCTTCATCCAAAAACTGTACACTGTCAGATGCTTTGTTTGTCCAATTCGGTGTGCTCGATCTTCAGCATTTTGCATTTGTGCCGGATTCCAGGGATGATCGAAATGAATTACATAGGAAGCTTCTGTCAAAGTCACACCGAAACCAACTGACTTAATTGTAGCCAGGAAAACATTTACATCTGTCTTACTGCGAAAATCACTAATTACCTGATTGCGTTTCTGCTCAGACATTCCGCCTTTATACAAAACAAAGCGAATCCCTTGCTTGCCTAATAATTTTGCCAGTTTATCCACTCCTTCTAGAACATACTGAGAAAAGATAAGTACCTTCTGATTGTTGGCTACTATTGTTTCAAGATATTCAAGTAATCGTTCCGTCTTTGGACTTTCATCTTTCCCTTCAGCAAAATTACAAATTTGCTTCAACTTTCCTATAAGCGCAAAAATGTGAGTTTGTACTTGACTTTCATTACCCAGAGAATTCTTAATGCTTAGACGACCTGCATTCAGAGCATTATTGTAAGCATTCCGTTGTTCGTCATCTAAATCCAACCAATTCTCTTGATAAGTTTTCTCAGGTAAATCCTTTAAAACCTCCTGCTTTAATCGGCGACGCATATAAGGCTTTATCGTGTCTTTGATTTCTTGATTTGAATAATTAATACCTGAGTTAAATAAACCTGGTTCAATAAATTCAAAAAGTGATTTAACATCTTCTATGCTATTTTCAATCGGTGTACCCGTTAATGCCCATCGATATTGGGCTTGTAATTGACGAACTGCTTTAGAACGACCAGAATTTTTATTTTTTACGTTCTGCGCTTCATCTAAAGCAACACAATCAAACTTATTTAAATCAGTTAATAAACCCTCTAATAAATCATTAGGAATAGTATCATAGGTTGTAATATACACATGAACTGGAGTTTCCCAGGCTAACTTACGGTGTTCCCTACTGCCTCTGATAACCGTTATTAATAGTTCTGGTGCCCAAAGGTAGAAATGTCCGCTCCATCCCTCGGGTTTTTCAGTTTCAATGCTTATCCCAACGCTACCAATTACAGCAGGAGGACAAACAATTAATGCAGATTTAATTTTTCCTTTCCTGAAAAGAACACGTATTGCATTTACTGTTTGGACGGTTTTACCAGTACCCATTTCGTCCGCAAGTAAGGCTGATGAGTTAGCCACTAACCAGCCAATTCCTTCCTGTTGATATCCTCGTAAAGGCTGATATAAATCAAGCTCATCAGGAAAATCAAATAATAAAGGTGGTTGTAGTAAAGGCTTTAATAAATCCCAAACATCTACTTGTTTGGTTAGAGAATAGTCTTTCTGAGCCTGATCGATTAAACGGAGTTTTTCATCATCTCCAAGATTTGACAGATTTCTTCTAAGCTGTTGAGTCTCGTCTTCAAATGCTTTTCCTTTTGGCTTTTCTGCTTTAAGGGGTTCAAATAAGTTTTCTGAAATGGGTGTCTGAGCAATGGGGTAATCATATTCAAAACTGTCGGGCCGAGGAATTAACTCTACTAAGTTTTTAGATGTCCAATTTTTAACACTAAATAAATCAGTGCAATCAAAAGTATTTGGGCGAGGGATAAATAAACTATCAGAAACCTCAAAGCTACTAGGAACCTGAAATGGCTCAATTATCTCATGGACTGATGGGGTTACAGGTAAAAGGTTTTTAGAAACTCTAACTTTTGAAATGGTAAGGCAGAGATTATCTGAAATCTGTGGGATGGGTATCCGAAAACTTTGCGATCGAGTTTCCGGAGGCTCCATTATCCACTCTCTTATTAGAAAGCAAGCAGGTGTTCTAACCCCAGAGGCTGCTTTGGTTATTTGTCTTGAAATATTGCGTATCAGCCCCATTTTTCCTAATCCCCTAGCTTCTGTTGATGTACTTCCTGACACGCTATGTCATTACGTGAAAATGGCTCTAGTATATTTCTACGAGAATATATTGACTGTAGTTGTTGTTGTACACTGTTTAGTTCGTTGCTAAAATTTTCGGAAGTTTTCAAGATGAGAGAAGGATGCTCCGAATTTGCAGAATCCAATTGTTCTGTGGGAATGTTTTTGCCAAACAGTGGCTCGTCTTCTTTCAAAATTAAAATAGTAGGAACCATCTGTTTGTCGTTAATCCCAAGAAAGATTGGATCGCGCACTAGGATGATTTGGGGCTTTTCCTTGAGTTCAACTATCAAGGGAAGTGCTATAAGTTCTACCAGAATATGTAGCTCCAGAAGTTCACCATACAAAGTTTTCTGGTAGAAAGTGGGACGAATTGGTGCAGTGACGCGAAATTCCAGTGGCTTTGTATCATAGTCAGCCACAAGTACCGCACCTCGAATCGCAGCACCATCTTCAAAGCGATGACTGGAAATAAAGGCAATTTTGAGATCGTTCATATTTTTTTGAAAAAAATTATAGACAGCCTAGCTTTGGGCTGTTCTGTACAGCCGTGATAACAATCACATGAGTAGAGCTTTTGGCAGAAGACATTAGTTGGATGGTGCTGCCTCAGCATCAGATTCAGAGGAGTGCTTGCTCAACAGCATCCAGTTCAGCCCCTAAATGGGCTAATCTAGCCTCTTCATCCAAAAGCTGCTGTTCCAGTTGAAACTTAATTGCTGTCGCAGTTTCGATCGCAAAGTCCGTCCGCATCCGTTTTACCTTCTCACTCCGCAAGTTCCACTCGCCTTGCAAGGCATCCCGTTTCTGTTCCATCCGCCGTCGCTTTCCAGAAGTTAGGCTAGTTGGTGCAGGAGTAGACTCAGGGGAAGGCGATTCCCCTGGTAGGAACTTGCTGCCGCCTGCATAGTAGCAGAGGGGAAAGTTATCACCTAAGTCTAAAACCTTATTAACGAAGGGATGTTGAGGACCCGATGCTCGCTTAGGTACTTGGTCAAATAGGTAAATCAGGACATCAAGGATGCGAGCATAACCATCCTTATTGACGGCTGCCTTGCCTTGTAGTGCTTCCAGTAGACAAGCAGTAAAAGCACTGTAAGGATTACCTGTATAGGAATACTCGTTTTCTCTTGATGAAGCAACTACTACCCTACCACTGCCCGATCCCAATACATTCAACAGGTTAGGTGGCACTGGCGACTTGGTAAAACTTTTATCAACTTCCTTCAGTGCAGGAAGACCTCCAGCGTGACAGCAATCTAGGAGAACAACGAGCTTACGAGCTTTAATCGCCTCAATCTTCTCAGTAAACTCTCTGCCTGATATAGCTGTATCTGCTATTCGGCTCCTGTTAAAGTCATAGGGTACTAGAAAATACTCAGACGATCCATCTAAACCCTTGATTGAACCCCCATGACCTGAGTAATACACAATTACAGTCGCCTCCGGATTCTGACTCACTCGTTCAATCAGCCGATCGAATGCAGCAAGAATTTGCTGCCGAGTGGCAGAAGTTTCGGTGAGGAGGGCAACTTGTTCTGTTGAGTAAGCAGCGTGACTGGGGTCAATCAGCAGATTATATATAGCAGTAGCATCTTTGACGGTGACGGGTAGATCGACACCGATGCCCACAAGCAATGCGTAGCCGTTGGAGAAGATTTGATTAGTCACGCTCTGTTTTGGTCAACTTATGTAGGACTTACGCACCATTGAGAGAATTTTAGCTATTTTAGCATTCATAGATATTCGCCGCTACAAAATCACTATTTCCTCTGCGAGCTATTATTTATACTAATCATTATTTCCCATCCAATCTCGGCACACCTTCCAAAAAATCGCCGCTCAACATTAATTCAGTCATCCGGTCTAACTTGCCGCTGACTTTTAATTTTTTATCTGTTTGAAAGCGCTCAATATCTGCTGGCAAATTACCAGAATTATATCCTAATTTACTCAAATAGTCAATAGCTTGTTTGTCACTTAACAAGATATCCGCAGAACGAAAAATCGGCACGTATTCCTCGCGCCAAATTTGGGCAAAAGTTGCTCTATCTAAATAGAAAATCTTGCCCCTGGCAGGGTCAGCAATTGCAGCAATACTGTCATTCATTCCCAGCAAAGCCACCGCGTGCGGTAGCTTCCGAGGGCCGTCAAACAGCCAAACTGCTAGCACTCCGGGGCGATTAATTTGCTGAATTTGCTCCCAAGTCGGCGCTAGTTCGATCGCATTGACTCCCAAAGCTCTTGCTGCTACAATTAACTGCGGCATGGAAGTTCCCAAACGACTCGTGCCGGCCTCCCTAGCTACACTCGATTCCGTCGCATCCATTCCCCAACGCCTTAACACTGTTGCTAGCGCCGCCGGCGCGCAACTGCTGTTAGATGTTTGCCGAAATACACCGTTTGGCTGCAAATTATCTATTAAATCAGCGTAAATGGGCGCCATAAAATAGTTTTCAGCGCCTGTAAATCCTCCCAATCCCAACAAGCAAATTAAAATTACTGCGATTACTTGCGATCGCGCCGTCAGCCAACTTATACTAAAGCCAATACCGCAGACTCCCATCAGCATCACTCGTAGCAAAGTCCAAGTAACTGCCATTCCGTGAAAGCGCCACTCGATCGGCAAAGCTGGCATTTGAGGCAGATTTAGAGCCAGTAGCAGCAAGGCAATATAAAAACCCAAAAAAGCTAGGGCGATCGAATTTCTGCCCTTAAACAGATCGTTAGCCGTCACTCCCGATCGAACTAACACCCGCCCGAAGCGCATTCCCCAGACAAACAGCACCGAACCCAGCACCAGCGTCACAAATATTTCCATAAGTTCAGAATTCGATCGCTTAACTAGGTTGTAACATTTATGCGATCGACTTGCACCCCAATCAAGAGTGGGAGAGAGTCCGAGTGGGGGAGAGAATTTGACGATGTTTGGGTTTCGTTCCTCAATTCCCCGCTACAATCGAATAAACAGGATTTATCCAAAATCGAAGCAGGCAAAATAACCCTCAATCCTAAAGACTTCGACCTGCATCGCTTGTTGGATATTAAGTTTTGCCAGATTTTTTTTGATGAGTCTGAGTAAATGGTTGACAATCAGATAATTCAGCTACCTAACCCAAAAGGAGATATTGTTATGTTTGCCAGCTTAAATCTGAGAAACCGGATGTTACTCGGATATGGAGTTTCCATTGATTTGAAGGCGATTAAGTAATTTTTTTGGTAATAATAGGAAAAGTTTAAGATGATTAACTTCAAAGCCACCAAATTAAGAGAGCGTATCCTGTGGGGATATTCAATACCGATTTTGCTTTCAGTAGGAGCAGCTACTTTGGTTTTCTTTAATGCTAAAGAAGTAGAAGAAAAAGCAAAATTGCTAAATAATTCTAATGCTATTGTTATAAGTCTTAAAAATCTTCAACTGGGATTTTCCGGTATGCAGAAATCTGCTCGTGGCTATTTTTTGGCACAAGAGAGTGCTTTCTTAACTGAATATAATGAAGGGGTAAAGAGCTTCGATAAATTCTCTCAGGATTTACTTAAGCGGGTTCAAACCCCGAAGCAGCTCCAGCGGCTAGATGAAATGAATGTATTACAAAATCAGATAGACCAAGGCTATAGACAAGCCTTTTCTTTGGTCGATCGAGGTAAGCGAGACGATGGAATTAAGTTGTGGAAGACACAAGTTGTACCAAAGCTTCGTCAGGTTGATGCTATAGCTAAGGAGTTTCAAAAGACCGAGCAGGGTATTTTAATTAACAAAGAAAAAGAGCAAATTCAAGCTTTGCAGTTCCTGACTACAGTGGTGATTTTAAGCACTGCTTTAGCTGCACTTACGGCAATTGCGAGCGCTCTGTGGATTGCTTCGGACATTGCAGAGAAAATGAATCAGTCAGTCAATATGATTGTTAGTTCTTCCACAGAGATTGCTGCTGCAGTTGAACAGCAGGAACGCACAGCCACGCAGCAATCTAGCTCTGTAAATCA
>NZ_JAUBQW010000068.1:0-33466 GCF_036701485.1 Microcoleus sp. Pol11C3
CCCGCCCTTTCTGGACGGGCGGGCGGGACACCCCACAAGAACCATCACGCATTGTAAGTTATTTAATTCTCATTCCTTAGTTTGTGCGATCGCGTTGCTAGCGGTTTCAACCGCCGAGTCTTTTTCGATATCAGCGAGTTTTTCAGATAAACACGCTCAAATAAACACGCTAGGATTAACATTGAAAAATTCTCCCAACGCCTTAGCTTGCGCCTTGCTAATCGCCCGTTTTCCATTAACAACCTCAGAGACTACTCCTTTGGAACCAATCACGCCCACTAAATCGGCTTGTTTGACTTCGCGAACTTCCATGAGATGTAATAGAACATCCCGGGGAGTCGCTTCTGGGATTGGGTAATACTTGGCTTCGTATTCTTCGATTAACAGAGCCCAGAGGCTCAGTAAAGTTTCTTCTTCTAATGTTAATTCTTCCTGAGACATCAGAGATGCTACTTCTGCGAGGGCAATATCGTAATCTTCTTCGTTCAGGATGAGCTTAGGCTGCGATTTCGCCAGTAGTTGACCGTAAGCTGTTTTCTCAATTGTTATATTCATGGTTCATTCCATTGTTTAATTAGACATGGTTCTCAAGTAGAAGGTGGGTGTTTGTTTCTATATCTCCTGCTTTTGACGATTGGTATGAATGTTTTGGATTTGTTAAATTTATCCGGTAATCTGTATTGATTACCGATCGGTTTAGGTAGAATTTAACTTATTTTTATTTTGACTTCATCTACATTTTCCCAGTTAATTTTGCTATATTCGGCATGAGTTAAGAACTGCTTAAAATATATAATTTTGCTTTTGTATTTAACTTGTACAATTAATCGATACTGATTGCCTTTAATATTAAAGATGGTATATCCACAGACTTGATCGACCGATCGCGAATATCCGTTTCGCACATCTTCTAGGGATTGCCAATCGTTGTCTTGGATTAGCTGGTACCAGGATTCGATCGCACTCTGGGCATCCGGGTAGGGTTCGATCGCACTCAGAAGATTTTTCTTAGAAATCAGTCTCATAGATCGTTTCTCAACTACTATTCTATGTTCTCATCTTGAGAACATCCTGTCAAGTCTCTAACTTGAATTTTTCCTAAAGAGCCTTTTGCCCGATCGAACCCTTTGACATTTCAACAAATTTGGTTTACACTTAGCCGGTTGCGATCGCCAATGGTAAGATCGGTTCAAGCTAAATATTTTTTTAAAGCGCACAGGCGCAAAGTAATTTCATGGTATACTCTGGAACTGTTTGCTGGCTTCGCTCCACTGCCCGGATTACGATCGGGGCTATCGCAGCTTTTACCCTGTTGCAACCGCTTCAAGTCCAAGCACAACAACCTTCTGGGCCAGAGAACCAACCCCAAGTCGAACCCGCCGACGACCCCACAGACCCCAACAATCTCCGCCCTCTGACGCAAGACAGCAGCCTGCTGAGTGTCCAGGGAGGCCAGCGTTTGATGACAGAAGCCAGCAGTGCTATTTCCAATCAGAATTACGCACTCGCCAGTCAAAAACTCCAAGAATCCCGCCAGATTTTCAATCAACTCTCGAACTTCTACCAACAACTCGGTAGCAGTTTTGCCGGAATTGACATCCGATTGGCCGAAAGCCACCGCACCAAAGCTGTCGAAACAGCCCAAATGCGCGACGAAGCTACCTATCGGCTGGCGTTGGTACACCGGGCCCAAAATAAGCCCGAACTGGCTGTGCCCCTGCTGATTCAGATTATTCGATCGCAGCAGCCAACTCGCGACTTGGGCAAGAAAGCTTACCAGCAGTTACTGGAATTGGGTTTTGTGGATTCGCCCTTTCCCCGGCCTGCCAGCAGTCAACCGAGTTCATCAACAAAATAGTTCCCCTAAAATCTAAATTACAGCCCTTTATCAGAGAAACCAATGGTTACACCGTCTCAAGTAGCAGAAATGATTAAGGCAGGGTTGCCCGACGCTAAAATACAAGTTGACGATTTGACCGGTGGCGGTGACCACTACCAGGCGAGAGTCGTCTCTGCAGCCTTTGAAGGAAAAAGCCGAGTACAGCAGCACCAACTGGTCTACGGCGCTCTCAAACAGGCAATGGCTAGTGAAGCCATCCACGCTTTGGGCTTGGAAACTTTAACTCCTGCAGAATGGGAAGCGAAAAGTCAAGTTGCTTAATTGTTGAGTAGCAATTGAATATCACAAGTTTGTGCTGGTGTCAAGAGTTGCTTGAGAGACAACTGCTGCACTTACGCCCAAAAACCAAAGAAACGGGGTTTTTAAACCGGAATCTATGGCTGTAACGAAAGATTTTCGTAAAAAACCCGGTTTCTACGTCAGTCAACGTTTAAAAATTTTCAAACAATATTAGGAGCTACCATGACTACAGCAGCACATGAAAGAATTGACGAGTTGGTTAAGCAAAACAAAATCATGGTGTTTATGAAGGGCAATAAGTTAATGCCCCAGTGCGGTTTCTCTAATACTGTGGTGCAAATTCTCAATACTTTGGGAGTGCCTTACGAAACTGTTGATGTTTTGGCTGACCAGGAAATTCGTCAAGGCGTTAAAGAGTATTCCCAATGGCCTACAATTCCGCAAGTTTATATCAACGGCGAGTTTATTGGTGGCTCGGATATTATGATCGAGATGTATCAAAAGGGCGAATTGCAAGAAGTTGTAGAAGTGGCTTTGGCTTCTTAAATTAGACCCAAAAAACATATCCCCGACTTCTTTAAGAAGTCGGGGAAATAACAGGAATCGCGTTTTACGTTGAATTAGGTTGATTTACTTAATTATTCGTTAGAGCCAGACTAAATCCTTTGTGAATTTCTTACTCCCTCCCCGCGGGTTTGGGGAAGGTTGGGATGGGGTAAAAAATTTACGACTCATTTAGGATTGCTATACCAGGCAGAGCCTGGGAACGCACTGCGGTCGGCTCGGCATCCAATTTTTAGGCTCCCAAAGCGAGGCCGAGCCTCTGGATATCAGTTCCCAGGCCGAGCCAGGGAACCCGTTACAATTCCCAATTCCCAATTCCCAATTCCCAATTCCCAATTCCCAATTCCCAAATCATCAAGGGTTTATCAAACCGAATTTGCTATTTAATAGTAGTCTGCTTCAGTTTGGGTCTGTGGCATTGCAAAATTGGAGGGGTCGTGAATGTAACGCGCTGCTTCTTCCTCTAGTCTGTGAATCAGATAGGGTTCCAGACTGTTGGAATGCCGCAGGGCTGCTAAATAGCCGTCTAAGTAAAGCCGCAGGTCATCAAAGCGATAACCTCTATTCCACATTTCGACGAGGGCGTCGGTAAGTTTTTGGTAGTGCCTGATTGTTTGGGTGTCTTGTAGCATGGTGTGAGATTGAAATCCTTTGTGGTTTGTATAATGACGGCGGGATTTAGCAATAGCCTCGATTGATGCTGAGTGGCTCAGCTTGAGGCTATTTCTAAATAAAAGTTTTTACCCTGCTCAACAGGCTACCCTCCATAAAAAATTTCACTCGTTGCAATGCAGTTGCTCGACTTTTTGCGCGCACCTAGATAATTCGCTGTGCGTTTAATGGAGTCGGGATGTTGCTGAATTTGGCGGTCAAAGTGGCTGAGTGTTCCGGCTACCGAGCGAACGGTTGGGGGAATTCTAGTTTCACTTACGCGATTTGTCAACCTCCTGGGAGTGGGGGCTGGGTCGGGGGGATCGCTTTTGGCAGGCGGTTGGGGCATGGGATCGATCGGCTTTACACTGTCTTATTTTCATTGTAAGCTCATCGCCAGAATGATTTAACCTTTCTGCAGGCTGACCCTGCCAAATTAACCCAATCTTTAAAATTCCTACCCTCGGTATGTCCGCTGCTTTAAATGCAGCTCATGCTTGAGTAGCGATGGTTACAAAAGCTTGACAAAAGCTCTGTTAACCTTGTAGCAATTAGTGATATGGGAAGCTCGCCTCTGTGGAATCTGCAAGTATTTCAATTGTTGAAGGGAATCCGCACCTGCGATCGCTCTTGGGCTGGCATCTACAGCAAGTCGGTCACTGGGTGCACCAGTCAGCGGATATCAGTCACGCTAGGGAAATATTTTTCAGCCGCCAGCCAACCCTAGTCATTCTGGATGCCCAATTGCCGGATGGGGACGGTTTGGAATTTTGCAACTGGCTGCAACAGCAGCAGCAGTCGCTGATTTTGATGCTGTCGGCGCGAAATACGGAATCGGATATTGTTGAAGGTTTGAAGGCGGGCGCAGACGATTACCTGACTAAACCCTTTGGGATGCAAGAGTTTATGGCGAGGGTGGAAGCTTTGATGCGCCGCAACCGCACGATGATACCGCCGGCGACGCTGGAGTGCGGGCTGCTGAAAATTGATTTGGTGCAGCGCCGAGTCAGGTTGTACGAGGAACATATTGAGCTGACTCCCCAGGAATTTAGCCTGCTGTACGTGCTAGCTCAAGCTGGAGGAGTGCCGCTATCGCGCTCGGATTTGCTGCGTCGCGCCTGGCCCGATGCTATTGATAACCCCCGGACGATCGACACTCACGTACTCTCTCTGCGTAAAAAAATCGAAATAGACCCGCGACAGCCGAGCCTGATTCAAACTGTACGGAATGTCGGCTACCGACTGAATCTGGAGTTGTTGAATAATGCCAATCAACCGCATTCCCCAGTGCCCAGGGCGGTGCTTTCTTAGACTATGATCGAGCTATAAGTCGGATTTTATTTTGGGAATTGATTGGCGATCGCATCTGTTTTCGCAGCCATAATAAAATCATTGCGATGCAGTCCAGAAATCGCATGAGTCCACCAAGTAACGGTAACTTTTCCCCACTCGGTTAACAGTGCGGGGTGATGTCCTTCGGTTTCTGCTGCTTCGCCGACGCTATTTGTAAAGGCGATCGCACTTTTGAAATCCGGGAATTTGTAAGTGCGTTCTAACTTGGGAATGCCATTTGTTTCGAGGAAATTCCACTCAGGAATTTGAGGTTTTAGTTGGACAATTTCATAAGCTGTGACGCGGGGAGAGTTTCGGCTGCAGGCGGCACAGCGTTCTTTTGATAAAGGTTCCATAAATTCCTTTTTAGCGATCGGATGCTAAAAGATATTATAGACATTGTCTAATGTGAATTATTTTGAACGGCAACTGTCCTTTAGGATTGACATCTTGCACCATTTTCAATAAGCTTTTCATGGGCGGGTAGGATGCCCACCCCACAATAAATTCACTCTTTGTGGTACAGGCATCTTGCCTGTTCTTGAGAAGGGTACAAGGCAGACATTTCGATCGAAATCGTTCAAAAAACAGATGAGCAATCGTTTAAAATTTAGGTAAATAATCGTTTACCGTGGAATCGCTTAACCGATAATATCAGGAAGGGGCGGGTTGATTTGGCTATCTCGCTGATATTGTAAACCTTGGTGAAGCCGCCCCTGCAAGTGCGATCGATCAACCTATAACTTTCTTAATCAAATCCAACTTACCTAGATAGGGAGCGTACCGCCATTTTAAGTCAAGTAAAAATGACTTTTGCAGCACGCTTTTTTGATGAGAAAAAGTGTCAAAACTTGCTTTTCCGTGATAGGTGCCGATGCCGCTGTCGCCAACTCCGCCAAAAGGTAAACTTGTTACTCCGACTTGCATAACCGTGTCGTTTATGCAAACTCCGCCGGAAGAAGTTTCCCGCAAAACTCGCTCTTGTTTCTTTTTATCCTTCGAGAACAAATACAAAGCTAGGGGTTTGGGACGCGCGTTGATTTGGGCGATCGCCTCCCCGAAATCATCATACTCCAAAACGGGCAAAATCGGCCCGAAAATCTCATCTTTCATCACAGGCGAATCCCAGGAAACCTTGTCGATCACCGTTGGTGCAATATATTTATCTTCGGGGTTTGTTTGACCTCCGACGACAATTTCTCCGTCTTTGATAAAGTCTGCCAAACGTCCTAAATGATGCTGATTAATAATTCGGGAATAGTCGGGACTTTTCTGCGGATCGTCGCCGTAAAATCCGTGAATAGCTGTTTTAATTGCCTGCATCAAATCTGGTTTAACTTTTTTATCAACTAACAGGTAATCGGGAGCGATACAAGTTTGACCGGCATTGATAAATTTGCCCCATGCAATGCGTTTAGCAGTGTATTCAACTTGAATATCTGAGTCTACAATGCAAGGAGTTTTGCCGCCTAATTCTAATGTCACAGGTGTTAGGTGTTTGGCGGCGGCTTGCATGACTATTCTACCGATTTTTGTGCCGCCTGTAAAGAAGATGTGGTCGAATTTTTCTGCTAATAATTGTTGGCTGATTTCGACTCCTCCTTCGACGGCTGCTACGTAGGCAGGATCGAAGGTTTTGGTAATCATGTCGGCGACAACTGCCGACGTGTGCGAGGCGATTTCTGAAGGTTTGAGGATGGCGCAGTTGCCGGCGGCGATCGCCCCGACTAACGGTGATATCATTAACTGAAATGGGTAATTCCAAGGCCCGATGATTAAAACTACGCCTAAAGGTTCTGGGTAAATGCGGGCTGATGCTGGGAATTGATCGATCGAAGTAGGCACTTTTTTCGGCTTTGCCCACGATTTAACATTTTTGATGGCATAATTAACTTCTGCGATCGCAGCAATTTCAAAATAAGCCTCATACTCCGGCCTGTTCAAATCAGCCTTGACAGCATCCACAATCCGTGATTGATTGGAAACGATCGCACTTTTAAGATTCTTGAGTTGTTCGATCCGAAAATCCACATCCTTAGTTTTCCCAGTGGCAAAAAATTGCCGCTGCTGCTGGATCATATCGCTGACTCTGATTACCATATTTAGTCCTCCATGTCTATAAATAAATGTTACAACAGGAAAACGGAACTTGGGTAAAGTGCGATCGGTGTTAGCTCCCCCACTGCTTGAAAAAGTCGGAGATATGGGCTTTATGCTATAACTTATAAGGTATTAATTGTAAATTTTTAATGTGGGTTAATTCATGAAAATATCTAAGAACGATTTTTTTTTCTATTCCTGCTGGCTGCTTTGCTTGCTTGCAGTAGCAGGATGTACCTCTAAACCCCAAAAGCAAGTTGTCATCTGCTCGAAAGACTTTACGGAACAAGTCATTCTCGCAGAAATTTTAGCACGCCATATCGAAGCTAAAACAGATATCAAAGTAGAACGCGAACTCAACCTCGGAGGTTCGCTTTGCCATCAATCTCTAACAACAGGTAAAATCGATTTGTACGTCGAATATACGGGTACTGCTTACGCCAACCTGCTCAAACAAAAGCCCATTTCTGACCCCAAAAAAGTCCTCGATTATCTAAAACAAGAGTATCCCAAACAGTTTAAGGCAGAATGGATGCAACCGCTGGGATTTAATAACGGTTTTGCGATTATCGTGCGGGGAGATGATGCTAATAAACTTAATTTACAAACTCTATCGCAACTTGGAAAAGCAGCACCCAAACTGCGGGCTGCTTTCGGACCAGAGTTCAAAGAGAGAGAAGATGGATTCCCCGGATTGGCTAAAACTTATGGGATTAAATTTCGAGAAGAACCGAAGGAGTTGCTGTTAGGATTGCTTTATCAAGCGCTGCAACAAAAAGAAGTAGATGTGATTGCTGGTAATACGACGGACGGTTTGATTCAAAGTTTGGGTTTAGTAGTCCTCAAAGATGACAAGAACTATTTCCCGCCCTACGAAGCAGTTCCGGTGGTGCGATCGCAAGTTTTGGAGAAATACCCGGAATTGCGCCCTGTAATCGCAGAATTGGGCGGTAAAATCTCCGAGAAAGATATGCGTCAACTCAACTATCAAGTTGATAAGCAACAGCAGGAAGCGGGACAAGTGGCGCAGGAGTTTTTGCAACAAAAGCTGGGCGAGTCAAAGCCCGTAACTCCCGCGAAATAAAGGGTTTAAATTTTAGTAGATTCCCGCGTCAGCCTACTTTTCTTTCGTTGCAAAACAGCAGCTTTTATTGATTCAATCTGGGACTCGGCAACTTCAACGGTAATTGCTTCGACATTGAAACCCTCTAAGCTATAACCGTCTTCTTCACCTTCAGGCATCGGGTAATGCTCAACAATAGTTGCTGTAGCACCTTTTTTTAAATTGTATTTGGGAATGTCTTCGCGCAATGCTACCTCTGAAAAAAATTCAAATTTCATGGGATTAACTTTTGGTTAGCGCATGCTAAGGTGCGCCGCGCGCGCACCCTACAATACAGTTATATCGTTTCCGGTAGCATCGGAATTATTAGCCAAAATTAGGACACGGCAATGCCGTGTCCCTACAATATTATTTTCGGTAGCGACACGGCATTGCCGTGTCCTCTATATCATTCCGATGCTACCGGATTTGATATTAGACTTTCCTCTTAAGTCCCTTCACTCAGCCTCCGCAAATTCAAAATATCGCTCATCTTTTTAATTTGCATACAAGTCCGCTCGAACTGTTCCTTATCCTCAATATCCATGCACAAGTCAATTAATGCGGGCAAACCGGGATAGGTTTTTACTTGAGCGCTGCGGACGTTGACTTTGTTGTCCTTTAAATGCGACAATACATCGTTGAGAACTCCTACTCGATCGAGAGCCTCAATTTGAATGTTAACAGCATAAGTATTCGGGCGGCTACCATTGCGATCGCTCGAATTCCAACTCACAGGAACTAACCGATCGCCCGGCACGCTCTCAACATTTGAACATCCTTGCCGGTGAATCGAAATTCCGCGAGTGCGAGTCACAACTCCAATAATTGCTTCCCCAGGAATCGGACAACAACAGCCGGATAAATGGTAGAGCAATCCCTCTACACCTGCGATCGGCGATTTGCTCGGAGACGAACTCGGTACTGGTTTCGGTGTCGTCGATGCAGGTATTAGCTGGGGCGATTCGTGGGTTCCTCCGGGAGCAGCTTCAATTTTTTGCTGCACTTTTACTAAATCTCGCAGTCGATTTACTACGAGATTTAGGGTGACTTCGCCGTAGCCCAAACCTGCGATTAAATCTTCGACGCTGTGGTAGTTGCAGCGCTGAGCCACAGACTGCATGGGTTCAGATTTCAGCAAAGATTCTAAGCCGTTTTTACCTAATTCTTTTTCCAGCAATTCCCGCCCGCGAGCGAGATTTTCATCTCGGTGCGATCGCTTCAACCACTGGCGAATTCGGTTTTTTGCTCCGTTTGTCTTGACAAAGTTCAGCCAGTCGGAACTCGGATGACCATTTTTTTGGGTCAAGATTTCTACAATATCGCCGTTCTTTAAAACCTTGTCTAGTGTCACCATTCGCCCGTTGACTCTGGCACCGGTGCAGCGATTGCCAATTTCTGTGTGAATGCGGTAAGCAAAATCTACGGGAGTTGACCCGCTATTGAGAGCAATCACGTCTCCGTTAGGAGTAAAAACGTAAATATCTTCGTCGAATAAGTTGTCCTTAATGCTTTGTAAATATTCGCGATCGTCTTTGAGGTCGCTTTGCCATTCTAGGAGTTGCCGCAGCCAAGTAAATTTTTCGTCGTCGCCGGTGACTGTTGTGTTAGAACCGCCAGTTTCTTTGTATTTCCAGTGCGCGGCAATGCCGTATTCTGCAATGTGGTGCATTGCTACGGTGCGAATTTGCACTTCGATGGGGCGGCCGCTGGTTCCGATTACTCCGGTGTGCAAAGATTGGTAGCGGTTGGCTTTTGGTAAACCGATATAATCTTTGAAGCGGCCGGGAATTGGGCGGAAAGAATCGTGGACGATCGCCAAAGCCCGATAACAGTCATCATTGCTTTCTACTATGATCCGCACCGCAGCAATATCGTACACTTGCTTAAACCCTTTTTGGCGGCGCTGCATCTTCCCATAAATCCCGTACAAATGTTTGGGACGACCGCTAACTTCATAGCATTTAATGCCTAAATTGTCAAGCCTTTCTCGCAAACTATCTGTGACTTCTGCGAGTTGAGTTTCTCGATCGGCCCGCTTGTCTGCCACCAATTCCTGAATTTCCCGGTAAGCTTCAGGTTCCAGGTATTTAAACGCTAAATCTTCCAATTCCCACTTAAAGCGACCAATACCCAAACGGTTCGCTAGGGGAGCAAAAATATCTCGAGTTTCTAGGGCAATACTGCGCTGCTTTTCTTCGGACAAATGCTCCAAAGTCCTCATGTTGTGCAGCCGATCTGCGAGTTTGACAACAATGACGCGAATATCTTTAGCCATTGCTAGGAACATTCGGCGGAAATTTTCCGCAAGGCGCTCTGTTTTGCTGGAAAAATTAAACTTAGAAAGCTTGGTGACACCTTCAACCAACTGTCGCACTTCCGCGCCGAACCGCTGTTCTATTTCTTCGAGAGTAATATCTGTATCTTCAACAATGTCGTGGAGGAAGCCCGCGGCAATCATGACGTTGTTGCCGCCCATATACCGGAGTATTCCAGCCACAGCTACCGGATGGCAAATGTAAGGTTCTCCCGATTTTCGGTATTGTCCTTCGTGCAAGTCGCGAGCAAATTCAAAGGCCCGACAAATTAAGCTGTCGTCAGTCGAACAATTCGGGTTAGAGCCCCCATCAGGCTGCGATCGAGTATTCAGGCATTCTTGCAGCCAATCGGGAACTACAGCAGGATCGATCGAAGGAGAGGGAGTCAGAGTGTTCGCGTTCATGGGGTACACCTTTAAAACTTAGAAATACAAATGGTTAAAAGCCGGTTTCCGGTTGAATTGCCGAAATTATGTGTTTAGCTATACTAAACTAATTGAATGCCACAATTTGCAATTCAAAAAAATAGTCGATTTTTCTCAAACTATACCTATGTAATCCGGAGTCGCCCCCCCTCGGAGGTAGGAAAATATAGTGACACCACTGCCGCCGCCGCAGCCTGTCGATCGGGGAAAATCGGGTAAAATCAGCATATTTTGGCGGTAGCAGTTGAGGTTGCGGGGGCTCGGCATTTACCGGCAACGCTAAACTAAAAGCAGCAGCCAGAAGGGTAGAGTCAGGGCAGGAAATCAAAAAAAGTTCTCACAAAACAGGGAATTGCTCCAAAAACGCACGGCTTCCCTCCGTATGAACAAACTTAAGTAAGTATCTACTTTGATTATAAATACAAATTTGTTTACAAAATCATGATATTGTCCGAAGACCGCCGCCAGTGCTACCAAGAATTACAGCAAGCACTAGAACAACTACAAAAAACTGCTGCACAGGATAATCTGGATCGGGCCGCGCTGGCGATCGAATACACAAAAGTGCAACAATTTTTCGGAAACCAAATTATGAGAGCCGAAAGCGATGACTTAGACGCCTCAGAAACACCCCCAGAGCAGTCCTATTTGACGGAAATTCACAAGCAACTGCGGTTATTGGGGACAGATGTCACGTTTTTGCAAGCGTCGCGCCAGCCAGCGACAGCAAAGGCGAGGCAAACTGCGGCGATCACGCGGCTTAACACGCTAATTGGCTACTGTGGCGCGCTGCTGCAAAAAAATTCTGGTTCTTCAGGGCCCGCCCAGATACAGAATTAATAATTGAATTAACAGGGAATTAAGAAGGCAAGGAGAAATAAAGCGGTGGAATGTCCAAAATGTAAACATCCCAATTTAGAAGGCGGTACCTTAGCCGGCCGTATGTCGGTGCAGTGGTGTCCCAACTGTTACGGTATCTGGATTCCAGGCAGAGAATACGAAGCTTGGCAGAAAGAGCAAAGCCAGTGGTACAACAAATCCGAGAAGCCTGATGCGACAGCGACTCTCGGCATAGAATTCACCCCGTCTGTCTACGACAGCAAAGCAGCGCTGTGTCCCGAAGACGGTCACTATCTGTCGCGGGCGAAAGTTCCTTTCAGCAGAGTGCCCTTTTACATAGAGCGCTGTATGTTGTGCGGGGGCATTTGGTGCGATAACGGCGAGTGGGACATTCTCGAAAGTCTGGGATTCCACACCGAGATTGACAAGATGTTTTCTCCGAATTGGCAAGCTAAGGCCCGCGTGCAAGAACTTGCCTCCCGGGAACGTCAAGTGCTGACTGAGAAGCTGGGGCCGGATATCGCTGGATATGTGTTGGAACTCGCGGAAGTTTTAGCAGACCATCCTCACGCAGATTGTGCGGCTACTTACATACTGCGGAGAGCTGAGTTGAAGCGAAGGGAAATTTAGTCAGTTGGCGGTTGACAGTTGACTGTTGACGGTTGACTGTTGACTGTTGACTGTTGACTGTTGTTAGTAAGCGGTTGGTCGGTTAATGATGTAGTGATAAAATCTTTGTTTGTAGCAATTTCTAACGGTTGACTGTTGACTGTTGACTGTTGTCAGTAAGCAGTTGGTCAATTAATGATGTAGTGATAAAATTTTTGTTTGTAGAAATTTCTATTGGTATTTACAAACAGCATCTCGGTCTCTTGCCAATAACTAATAAGTTCTGAACAATACTAATAACTAACAACTAACCGCCAGTAGATTGATAAATCATAAATAACAACAGACAACAGTTAACAGTTAACAGACAACAGACAACAGACAACAGACTAAGGACTAATGACTAATGACTAATGACTCTTCTCTATTTTCAGTTGACAATCTGCGAGTAGCTTATCCTCAGCGGCGAGGCCAATCAGGTTGGGCCGTGGACGGGGTTTCCCTGACGCTGAAACCGGGGGAAAAGCTCGGATTAGTTGGGGAGTCGGGGTGCGGTAAGTCAACTTTGGGAAGGGCGGCGATGCGGTTGCTGCCGGATTCAACGCTGATTGAGGGGCGAGTTAGTTTTGCTGGAGAGTCAGTGTTTGATATGAATGCTTCGCGGCTGAGACGGTTTCGGGGCGAAGCTGTAGCATTGATTTTTCAAGATCCGATGACTCGTCTCGATCCTTTGATGACTGTAGGAGAACATTGCATCGAGACTTTGCAAGCTCACAGACCGAATTTGGATCGCAAGCAAGCTAAGAAACGGGCGATCGAAACTCTGGAAGCTGTGAAAATTCCGGCGTCTCGCTGGTCGCAATTTCCCCACGAATTTAGCGGCGGAATGCGGCAAAGAGTAGCAATTGCTTTGGCTCTTTTGCTCGATCCCAAATTAATTGTGGCGGACGAACCGACTACAAGTTTGGACGTAACTGTAGCTGCTCAGATTTTGCAGGAATTAACCAGACTTTGCGAGGAACGGGGAACGGCTATTTTGTTGATTTCTCACGATTTGGCGATGGTAGCCGAATATTGCGATCGCATTGCGGTGATGTACGGCGGTAAAGTCGTAGAAACAGGGCCGGTGCAAAACGTTTTTGAACAGCCGCAGCACGAATATACTCGATCGCTCCTCAAAGCAGCTTTGCACATTCAAGCCGATTCTGACAAAGGGTTAGCCTTCGAGGAAATCAAGACTGAAGTCGTTACTGCAAACTTAACAAATTCGCCTCTTTTGACCGTAACG
Organism: Microcoleus sp. Pol11C3; assembly: GCF_036701485.1. NCBI lineage: Bacteria > Bacillati > Cyanobacteriota > Cyanophyceae > Oscillatoriales > Microcoleaceae > Microcoleus > Microcoleus sp. Pol11C3. The sequence continues at coordinate 13,370 of NZ_JAUBQW010000068.1, forward strand.
AATTTGCAGCAACACTACAGTTTAGAAAGCAATTTATTAGATCAGTTATTTTCCAGGAATCGCCAGGTAATTAAAGCAGTAGACGGCGTTAGTTTAGAGCTACAACGGGGAGAAATCCTAGGGCTCGTGGGGGAGTCCGGCTGCGGCAAAAGTACCTTGTCACGCACGATTTTGCAGCTAATTACCGCGACTGGCGGCAAAGTTGAATTTCAAGGAATAGATATAACTGCCCTGAACCGCGATGCTGTGAGGAAGCACCGCCGCGAAATGCAAATGATCTTTCAAGACCCCCACGCTTGCCTGAATCCGATGATGACTGTCGGGCAAAGTATTGCTGACCCTTTGTTGATTCACAAATTAGCTAATGGCAGCGAAGCTAAAAAACAAGTAATCCAAATGTTAGAGCGGGTGGGTTTAAGTCCAGGGGAGGATTTCTTTCGTCGCTATCCGGGGGAATTGTCGGGAGGACAACAGCAGCGAGTTTCGATCGCCCGCGCTTTGATTACTCGCCCGCAACTGATAATTTGCGACGAACCGGTGAGTATGTTAGATGCCAGCGTGCAGACTCAAGTTTTAGAGCTGATGTTGGAGTTGAAGCAGGAATTTAATTTGACTTATCTGTTTATTACGCACGATTTGTGGGTGGCGAGATTTTTTTGCGATCGTATTGCGGTAATGAATGCTGGAAAAATTGTTGAAATCGGTAAGACTAGGGATATTTTTACTAATCCGCAGCACCCTTATACTCAGCAATTATTGCAGGCAGCTCCTTTACTGGCTCGAACTCAATAGAAAGGTATAAAATTGGGGCCATCTAATTTCTGTCACGGACTTCTAGATGGATTTCGGAAATTTCCGATTAAATTGGTTAAAGTTAAGGGATACTTTTCAAATCATTCCACCGACACCAAGCACGATATGGCAGAATCTGACCTAGGCAGTTTTGCGGTGGCACCCGAAGCCTCATTCGCGATCGCAGAAGATGAAGACACCGAGATCGATCGTCCGACGGTAACTCGGTCGTCAGCATACAACAACTGGTCTGCCGACGATCCAGTGGGAGCTTTGTTCAAGGAAATGGCCCGGTATCCTCTACTGACAGCAGCCGAAGAAGTAGAGTTGGCGCGCCGCGTTCAAGAATTGGTAGCCCTTCAAGAACTAGAACAGCGTTTGCAGCAGGAATTGGACAGAGTGCCGACAAAAGCTGAACTCGCGGCAGCTTTGGGGATAAGCGAAACTCAACTGCAACAGCTTCGCCACCAGTGTCAGTCGGCGAAACGGAAAATGATCAGCTCGAATTTGCGCTTGGTGGTTTCGATTGCCAAACGCTATCTCAATCGGGGCGTGCCTTTTCTCGATTTAATTCAGGAAGGAGCTTTGGGTTTAAACAGGGCCGCCGAAAAGTTCGATCCTGAGAAGGGCTACAAGTTTTCGACTTATGCCTATTGGTGGATTCGCCAAGGAATTACCCGGACAATTGCCAATCAAGGGCGGACCATTCGCTTGCCTGTTCACATTGTCGAACAGTTAAATAAACTCAAAAAAGTTTATCGAGATTTGAGGCGTTCTCTTCAACGCAATCCCAGTGAAACTGAACTCGCTAGAGAAATGCAAGTTACTTGCGAACAGCTTCGCTACCTCCAGCAAGTACGTCGGCAATCTTTGTCTCTCAACCACCGCATCGGCTCAGAAGAAAGTTCGGAACTTTTGGATGTTCTCGAAGATAACGCGACGCAATCTCCCGAAGCTCAGATGAATGAGATGATGATGCGCCAAGATATTTTGGAGGTGTTGGACAGTATTTTGACTGAGCGGGAAAAAGAGATTGTTGCTATGCGTTACGGTTTGCTGACCGGCGAACCTTATACTTTAGAAGAGGTCAGCAGTTTGTTCAATTTGTCCCGCGAACGAGTCCGTCAAATTCAAAATAAGGCAATGCGAAAGCTGCGCCGCCCTCAAGTGACGGAACGATTGAAGGGCTGGTTAAAATAAACTAAAAAACATTGAGTTGGCATTTTGAAAAATCTTAAAATTATTGTGGGGTGGCACTCCGAGGCCACCGTAAATATGCTGGTTTAATGTGGAAAAAATTAATTAAAAATTACAAATTAAAAATGTCTTGATGTGGTATTTTTAAGTGTTGATTGTCGCGTACTACTTACTTATTTATGTCTTCTGAGGTAATTTTGCGCCCAGCTACCCGCGCCGACGTGCCGGTGCTGTTTGATTTGATTAAAGCTTTAGCTGAGTACGAAAAATTATCTCATGCCGTTACTGGTAATGCGGTGGATTTGGAGAATCATTTGTTTGGCGATCGACCTTTTGCTGAAGCGATTTTAGCAGAGTGCGAAAATCGAGTTGTGGGCTGGGCGCTGTTTTTTTACAATTATTCTACTTTTTTGACTCAGCCGGGAATTTATTTAGAAGATTTGTTTGTGATCCCTGAGTTTCGAGGGCGGGGAATTGGCAAATCTTTGATAGTTTATTTAGCGCAGTTGACGGTTGAAAGGGGCTGCGGGCGTTTGGAATGGAGTGTTTTGGATTGGAATGAATTGGCGATCGGATTTTACAAGGGTATAGGTGCTGATGTGATGCCCGACTGGCGGATTTGCCGGGTTGCGGGCGAGTCTTTGGCAACTTTGGCATCCAAGTAATTCAGGCGGGCTCGCGTGCCCAACCCCTACTCCCCAGCCAAAATTCATCTGTTGTGGCACAGGCATCTTGCCTGTGTGTGGAACAGGCATCTTGCCTGTTAGTTAGTGGAACAGGCATCTGGCGTAATTCAGGGCGGGCTTCTAGCCCACCCCACAAAAAATTCATCTGTTGTGGAACAGGCCTCTTGCCTGTGTGTGGAACAGGCATCTTGCCTGTTAACCTAAAATGCCACACTCGGGTTAATTAATACCGACCTAATTAATTGACAAAAATATAGGAAAATTTAAGTAGCAGTAGATTTTGATTGAGAGAGTAGATCGTGATTATTTGGGTAAACGAGCAAATCGATCCGTCGGGTATTCTTTATTCTTGCATTGCTTGTTGCGATGAGACTCAAGCGAAGGATTGCCACGAATCTTTTGAGAAGAATTTGACGGCAGAGCAAAAACAGCAGGGCTGGGTTGCTACTTTGCGGACTGTTAGTTCTTGGGATGAGGTGCCTGTTAATGCTTTGAAATTGAATTAATGAGTGCAAGTCATCAGGCGCTTTAGTCTCCCCCTGTTTCCGTTCGCTCGAAACGGCAGGAAAACTTTCCACGTCTGTTCGTCCAACGCAAGATAACTCGATCGCACATTGGTCAAATTAACAGAGGTTGTGTGAATCTGAAGGCAAAAAGCTGCAAGCATTTGGGGCGGCCAGTCTGAGGATTGTGCCCGGGAAGGTGCGGGAATTTGGGCGGAATTTTTCGGGCCAGCAGTGCTGCGAACACGCTAGGACGAAAAAGCGGGCAAGTGCGCTCCTCTTCGAGGGCTCCGCTAACGACAATTCGCATTTCTTAAACGGATTTTAGCATTACTATTAATAGATAGAGGCATTTCCAATTGTCTAGTTAAATTTTTATGATTGAAACCTTATTTCACGCTTATACCCCTCTAGTTATCTGGACGGGCTTAGGACTGCTGCTGTTTCGGTACATCCCAGTTGATTTTCCCAAGCTGCTGAGCCACTTTCTTTTCTGGATTGGGATACCGCTGCAAATTCTAGTTTTAGCCCGTCAAAGCGATTTTTCGGGTGCTGTGGGATTCACGCCGGCGATCGCCATATTCGTGTTATTTCTGAGTACGAGTTTTGCTTGGCTGACTTGGGTATTATTGCGTAGGCTGAGTGCGGCCCACGTCAAAAAGCCCTATTTTCAGGGCAAAAATTCTCTGGTAAATTTATTTTTATTAAATTTTAATTCCCTGAAGCGATCGAGCGAAGGGAGTTTTATCCTAGCTGCGATGTTAGGGAATACGGGCTTTGTTGGATTAGCAATTACTCCGTCTATCATCAGCACCGATAACAGCAACTGGGCTGTCTTATACAGCGTCACTAACAACGTTATTGGAACTTATTGTTTCGGTGTATTTATTGCTAGCTATTTTGGGAACTCCGAGCAAAAAAATCACTGGTGGACTCAGATTCGGGACGTGCTGACAGTTCCCGCCCTGTGGGCTTTTTTAATTGGTTTTTTTACTAGAAACATCCCCCTGCCCGAGACAGTGGAATCGGGATTGCAGACTGCTGTTTGGGTGGTAATTGCCAGTGCTTTGCTGCTGGTTGGCATCCGGCTGAGGTCTATTAAGAAATGGGAAAGTTTTGAACTGGCGTTAATCCCGTCGCTGTTAAAAGTGGTAATTGTGCCGGTGCTGATCGGACTGGGTGCTAGTTATTTCGGATTGAGCGGCGATCCGAGGTTGGTGTTGGTGTTGATGTCGGGAACGCCCACAGCTCTTTCGGTGCTGATTTTAGCAGAAGTCTACGAGCTCGATCGCGATTTGTTAGCTAGCAGCATCGCCATCACTTCTGTCGGGTTGCTGTTGATGCTTCCGCTGTGGTTAGCTGGGTTTAGTTAATATTAGCTAAACTTTCAAATCCGATGGCTCTAAAATTTCGCAGTACAATGAACAATAACTGCATGGAAAACGACGATGAATGAGACAATAACTGCTACAGGTCTGCCTCCTGCATTCCCCGACCATAACCAATTGCCAGACGAAGACGGTACATTTGTCAAAAATTTTCAGGAGCATCCCCAGAGCATCATTCTGACAGATTCGATCGGGTCGGTTGTAGAGTGGCTGCATCCAGACGGACAATATGCGATCGGGCAAGATTGCGGCATTTACTGGCGAGAAACTGACCCGCCAGAGCGAGGCGCAGAAGCACCGGATTGGTTTTACGTGCCGAATGTACCGGCAACACTTGACGATTTTCGCCGTTCTTATGTACTTTGGCGGGAACACATGGCTCCGTTCATTGCTTTAGAATTTGCTAGCGGTAATGGAGAGGAAGAGCGCGATTCCCTTCGGGATAGCTTCGCTTCACGTACTCCGCTGTCTGTAGCGGCCGACGGTACAACAACTAAACCCGGTAAGTTTTGGGTGTACGAGAGAATTATCCGCATTCCTTACTACGGCATTTATGAAATGAGAACTGGCAATTTAGAGGTCTATCACCTGATAGATTATGTGTATCGAAGGATGGAGCCAAACGAACGCGGTCACTATCCGATTCCTGTATTAGATGTAGAATTGGGACTGTGGCAGGGAAGCTATCAAAATCAAGAACTGCTTTGGCTGCGGTGGTGGGATTCCCAGGGGAATTTGCTGTTAACTGGCTCCCAACAAGTTGAAATTGAGCGGGCTAGAACCGAACAAGAACGGCAAAGAACCGAACAAGAACGGCAAAGAGCCGAACAAACAGAGCGAAAAGCCTCCCAATTAGCCGATCGACTGCGAGCAATGGGAATCGATCCCGATGCTGAGGATTGATATCAAATTCCCAAAACTCTCTCTATAGCGCGAGCATCCCGCACCTGATCTTTTTTAATCACAAAAAACAAAGCTGATGGAAACTAAACCACCTCTACCGCCCTTTACGCTGGAAACGGCTAAAGCCAAAGTTCAAGCTGCTGAAGATGCCTGGAATACCCGCGATCCAGAACGAGTAGCCTTAGCTTATACGGAAGATTCTCAGTGGCGAAACCGTGCCGAATTCTTCAGCGGACGCGAACAAATCAAGGCTTTCTTAACAAGAAAATGGGCAAAGGAATTAGATTACCGTTTAAAGAAAGAACTGTGGAGTTTTACAGACAATCGGATTTCTGTTCGCTTTGAGTATGAGTGGCACGATGATTCTGGCGAATGGTATCGCGCCTATGGTAATGAACAGTGGGAATTTGCCGAAAATGGGTTAATGCGAAGACGAGAAGCTAGCATTAATGATGTTCCCATTCAAGAGTCTGAACGGAAGTTTCGATAGGAGTTATATCAATTCCGGTTGCACTCATACATGATTGTTGAGTGTTGAGTGTTGACTGTAGAAGGAGGGGTCGAAAAACTGAATGGTTGAGTGTTAACTGTTGACTCGATTTTATTATTCCGATGCAGCCGGAAACGATATTATCTGTGAATTGCTTAATGGGACTTAGACCTTTTCTCGCCCCTAAAGGGGCTGAACACCTCTGCTTTGCAAGGGAAAGAGGTTGAGGATCTAAAAATGCCTGAAACCCTTTTCAGTTGACTGTTGAATGTTGAGAGTTGACAGTTAATAGCGACCTCTACCTGGAAGGAAGAGGATTGGAGTAATGAATAGTCTTTTTTTAATTTCTCCCCATCAGGGAGAGGCTTTAAACCAATTCTTTCTGGTAAATATTAGATTCATGCCCATTCGAGGTAAAAGTCTTTCTCTATCTAGGCTTTAAGCCATTTTGGCTTCACTTTTTGTCTAAGCCGGTTAGGGTAACTTTCGGAATTACTGCTGATGTCTCCCCTGCAACTGAAAAGTGCTCTAGGATGAATTCCGCCCAATGAGTTTCCTACACCATAGATACCGCGACATTGGTTACTATACAGATAGTCGGCATCTCAATAATAAACTGCGTTCCCTGCTCGGGCGTAGAAATACAGTGCAATTGACCGCAGTGTTTTTCTAGCAGAATTTTTCTGCTGATTGACAACCCCATCCCTGTACCTTTTCCGATTGGCTTAGTAGTAAAATAGGGAGTGAAAAGTTTAGAACGAACTTTATCATTCATGCCAATACCATTATCAGCAATTGTTACCCGAATGCCTGAACCCGTGCTAATTTTGTCATGCGAAGTGCCCGGTACGACTTCAGTACGAATCAAAATTTGGGGGTGAAAAACTGTACCATTTTCTCTACTTGCTCGCTCTTCCAAAGCATCTATAGCATTCGCTAAAAGGTTCATAAACACCTGATTAAGCTGACCGGCATAACAGTTCACAAGCGGCAATGCGTCATAGTCTTTAATCACGTTAATAGCAAGACGATCTGACTTAGCCTTGAGGCGATGCTGTAAAATCATCAAGGTGCTATTAATACCTTCGTGGATATCTACTGATTTGATTTCTGTTTCATCCAACCGCGAAAAATTGCGTAGAGACTCAACAATAATGCGAATGCGTTCGATTCCTAACTGCATGGAAGAAAGCAACTTTGGCAAATCGTCCTTGATAAATGACAACTCTCCATCTTCTATCGCCTTGAGAATTTCTGCTTTTGGTTGTGGGTAATGCCGTTGGTAGAGAGTCAACAGATAGATGAGTTCTTTAATATAATCTTTAGCATAGGAGAGATTGCCGTAAATAAAGTTAACCGGATTGTTAATTTCATGAGCTACACCTGCAACTAATTGACCGAGACTAGACATTTTTTCACTTTGAATTAGCTGGAGTTGTGTTTCTTGCAGTTCTTTGACAAAATGCTCTAAAGCAAGAGCTTTTTGGTGTTCTTTTTCTTCACTGATACGGAGTGATTTCTCTACTTGTTCGCGCCGCTCTATTTCCGACTGCAATTTATGACCTAGACAAAAACTTCTCAAAGCTGTAAGCATCGTAGTGTATAGCTTTGAGGTCGTTAATTCAGTTTTCGTTTTATAGTCATTAATATCGTAATTGATAATAACGCTTTTTTCTGGTACTTGTCCGGGTTGGCCCGTGCGTAAAATAATTCGCACTAACTGATTGCCTAACACTTGGCGGACATATTTAACAAACTCTAAGCCAGCATCATCCGTTTCCATAATTACATCAAGCAGTATGATGGCTACATCCGGATGTTCTTGGATTAACTGTCTAGCTTCTGTAGCGGAATAAGCACTAATAAACTTTAAGGATTTATTTTCAAAAACAAACTTTCTTAAGGCGAGATTCGTAGCTGTATGAACTTGAGCCTCATCATCTACAATCAAAATTTTCCAGCTTTCAGTGGGGGTATCTTCCGATTTTTCATCGGCAAAAAATAACTCCTCATCTGAGTTAACTTCTTCAGCAAATAACACTTCTTCAGATGACTTCTCATTTGAAAAGCCGTAAATATTCTTGTCCATTGCTGCTCACCTTTCTTTATTACTGAACTTTGGATTTGGGAAACTACGGTTGTGAATCGATTTGGACGGGTAGCTTAATAATAAATTTGGTGCCTACTCCAACCTCACTTTTACATTCTACTTCACCCAGAAGTTTTTGGGTAACTAAATTGTAGACAATATGCAATCCTAATCCGCTACCTCCCTGGCCGCGTGTGGTAGTAAAGAATGGCTCAAAAATTTTAGTTAAATTTTCTGGAGGAATGCCTTTACCATCATCGGAATATTCAAAGCAAAGTTGCTCCTCATCTTGCTGCCAATCAAAAACGAGCTGACCAGATTCGCCCGGTTCGTAAGCATGAATCAGAGAGTTCATCAGTAAATTTGTGACAATTTGTGATAAAGCACCTGGATAAGAATCTATGGCAATCTTGGTGTCTCCCTTAATTTCGATCGAATGTTTGCTATTTCTCAATTTTGGTTTTAATTGGATTAAAATTTCATCCAGATAATTTCTGATGCCGAAAGTTCGTCGTTCTTCGCTAGAGCGATCGACTGCCACTTCTTTAAAGCTCTGAATCAATGCCGCAGCCTGATTAAGATTAATTAGAAGGCTGTTGCTGCTTTGGGTGGCTATCTCCAAAAATTCTTCTAATTCCGAGCGTTTCATTTTGCCACTTTTATAAATAGAGGCAAATTCTGTGGTATGTTCTGCCAAAGCGGAAGCAACAGTGACGCCGACGCCGACGGGTGTATTAATTTCATGGGCAACACCAGCGACTAATCCTCCCAGCGATGCCATTTTTTCCGATTCGACTAGCTTACTTTGAGTCGCTTTTAAAGCATCCAGCGTGTTGGATAATTCTTGAGTGCGATCGCTCACTAATTGCTCTAAGTTTTGATTAAACTCCTGCAAGTTATTGTAGAGTTGGGCATTTTCAATGGAAATGGCTATTTGGGCCGATAACAATTTTAACAGCTCTAGCCTATCTGTAGTAAAAGCCCCTTCTGTGAGGTTATTTTCTAGATAAAGAATACCTGTCAGCTTGCCTTGGTGCAGCAAAGGAGTGCAGAGAATCGATTTCGGTTGAGTTGCTGCAATATAAGGATCGCGGGTAAATTGTCCCTCTTGGGTGGCGTTATTTAAAACCACATTTTCCTGGGTGCGGATGACGTAGTTGACGATCGCACTTGCCAGTTTTGGCGTTTCCCCAGAAGCAGCTTCTGCATTCAGGGGAAGCGATCGCAGCACGCTAACTTGATCTTTCTTAACAGAACCTTCTGCCTCGATCGCCCAATTTCCCGCTTTTTCTAAAATCAAAAAGCCTTTTTCGGCACCCGCATTTTCGATCGCAATCTTCATCAACCTTTCCAGCAACTTACTCAAAACAATTTCCCCTGAAATCGCTTGAGAAGCTTTCATGACTGTGGCTAAATCTAGTGTATCTCCCAAATTGCTGCTACTGGTAGTAGCGTTAATCGTTGTGCGGTTATTTGTTTGAGTTGTTGTCTTGGCTGATGTTCTGGCTAGGAATTGGGGGTATTTTTCTTCTAAATCCTCAACTTTAGCTAGAGCGCCCCAGAGTTGGTAGCTATAATGAGCGTTTTGCATATAAACTTGGGCGATCGTTTCTTTACCCAATGACAGGTAGAATTTGGCAGCAAGTTCGTGAGCGAGTGCTTCTTCGTTGATGTACTGGTTTTCTTTAGCTAGAGCAATGGCTTTGTCATACATCTCCATTGCTTCTAGTTTTTGACCCAAAACTCGATGTCTTTCTGCTTCCACTAGATAGAATTTGTGCAGATAATTCATTGGGGCATGATGCGCCCATTTTTGCATTTTTTCTTGATTGGCTTGTACTCTGTCAAGAATGCTTTGTTGCTCTGACTGTGGAGTCTCAAGATACACCGCCAACCGCACCAAAGAATCGTAAAAATGGAAAATAGGAACAACGGGCATTCCTACCACTGCATCTAAATAGTTCTCTGCTATAGCGATATTATCAATCGCTTCTGAGTATTTTTCAAACCAATAACAAAGTAAAAACTTGTTTAAATATATGTAAGCAACTGCCACTTTGTCATTTGTTTGCTGGGAAACTGGCAACTTGATATGCTCATCGTATGCTTCACCCTTTAAAATACAGGAATTTTTACTTTTTCCCAGCATATTCAAGATAGCCTGCCAATAAATTTCTATATAATTAAGGGTTTTGTTTTGCTGGATTTTATCAATAGCATCTCTGTTTCTTGCTATCTCTCTTTCAAGGACAGTCAGTTCTTTGCCACTATAGTAAGCTGAACAGGAATACTGGAATAAATTATAGGCTGCAAATTCTAAATCTCCTGTCTCCATTCCGCTAGAATAAGCTGACACCAAAGGCTCTAAGGTTTCTCTGAGATGCTCTTTGCAATGTCGGATAAACAAATTTACTACGCAGGCTGTCTTGGCTTTAATTTCTTGAGAATTTAACTTTGACAATAGAGTTAAAGCCAATTGACCGAACTGATAACCTGAATCCATATCTTCCACAACTGCACAAAGAAGAAAACCGTAATTGGCGTAAGCAAAGGGAGAAACGGAAGCATTCCCATGTTGGACGGATAATTGTACTTGTTTGCACGCCGTCAAGGGCGCCAGTGTAGGAGCAGCAATGTATGTAGCACCAAAAATACTTGACAAAAGTCTCATGGCTGCTAGTTTATAGGGATCGCTCATTTGAGGCAGGTCAACTAAATCCTCAATTCGCTTCCCACTTAAAATTGTCGACGTTTCCGCCAATGCGTGCCCAATATCTGAGGGGTTGGGCTGAGATGGAAACTCCACCCCTAACAGTTTTAAAACTTGTAGCGCTGTATCAATGCCTTCTAGCATCCTGTTCTGCCCCGTGTAAGCTTGCATCTGGACTTCATACACTTTCACTTGATCCAGCAGCGTTTTGGCGGAGTTTTGTACTATCTCAACGAATCTCTGCATTCGGTCAAAATCACCGCTCAAAAAAGCTGCCTCTGCTGCTTCCTCATGCAGCGCTAATGTTAATTTATACTGATAAGTCCAGCTATCTTCTACTAACAGTCCCAACCCTGCTTGCAAATATTTAAGAGCCGACTCATGGGCTGTAGCTGCTTTAGCTTTTTGACCGGCAATTAAATTGAGTTTAGCAATTTCAGTCCGTTCGGATTTGTCGCTAACCAGTTCAATTCCTAGATTCAAATGATCGACGATCGCAAATATTTCTTCCGTTCGCATTTCTGACGAGGTGTTTTGCCACAGCAAGCGACCAATTTGCAAGTGAACTGTTTTTTTAGAACGTTCTTCAATCAGAGCATAGGCGGATTGTTGCACGCGATCGTGCAAAAACTTATAAGTAGTAATGACCAGATGAGATTTAACTATCTCTTCTTCCGTTGCTCCTAACTCAGAAGTGGCTAAAATTAATCCATTTTGGATGGCTGGCAATAGCTCTTGAAACGTTTCTACGGTAGATTTTTCATTGACAATCGAGAGAGTATTTAAGTCAAAACTATTACCAACGCAAGCTGCTAACTGTAATACACGCTGAGTTGAAGCTGGCATCTTTCTCAATTTTAAGACCATCAACTCAACGACGTTATCGGTAATATCTACCGCTTCGATTTCTAAAATATTCCCATCCCAATTTCTTTGCTGAAAATTGAAATTAAGGAGGTTTTCTTCATAGAGAGTTATAAGAAATTGATTAACAAAAAAAGGATTGCCTTGAGTTTTCCTGACTACTAACTCGGTTAGGGGCATGACCAATCCTCTATCCCTACGCACAGTATCAGCTATCAAGTTAGTAATATGTTCGATATCTAAGGGAGTTAAGGTAATGTGGTTAATAGTAGCACCTTGATTTTGCAGCCCCTCCAGAGTCATTATTAAAGGATGCGTCTGGCTCACTTCATTATCTCGATAAGCACCCATTAGAAATAAGTATTTTGTTTCCTCATCTGCCATCATTACTTGCAACAGTTTTAAAGTAGCTGAATCAGCCCATTGCAAATCGTCTAGAAAAATGACTAAGGGATGCTCGATAGATCCAAATACCCGAATGAATTTTTGAAAGACTAATTTAAAACGGTTTTGCGCTTCTGTAGCACCTAATTCTTGGACAGGTGGCTGTTTGCCGACGATGAGTTCTACGTCGGGAATGACATCTATAATTATTTGACCGTTATCGCCAAAAGCCGCTAAAAGTTTTTCTTTCCAGCTATTGAGTTGGGTTTCGCTTTCTGTTAGTAGTTGCTTGACTAAAGACTGAAAAGCTTTAACAATAGCCGAATAAGGGATATTGCGTTGAAATTGGTCGAATTTCCCGGCAATAAAATAACCCCTCGCTTTAGTAATCGGTTTATAAACTTCTTGTACTAATGCAGATTTGCCAATTCCCGAGTAACCCGACACTAACATAATTTCTGTTGTGCCATTGCTCACGCGCTCAAAGGCTGCTAATAAGGTTTCAATTTCTCGTTCTCTACCATAGAGTTTTTGCGGAATTTGAAACTTATCCGTAATATCTTTTTGGGCGATTGGAAAATCTACAATCGTTCCTGTAGCCTGTAGTTGTTCCAGGCATTCTTCTAAATCTGCGATGATTCCCCAAGCACTTTGATATCTAGCTTCAGCCATTTTTTCTAACAGCTTCATCACAATATCAGAAACAACTTTAGGGATTTCTGGATTGATTTTATGGGGCGGGACTGCTTGTTTAGCAATGTGACAGTGGACTAATTCCATTGCATCGCTGTAATCGCAGGGTAGTTGTCCCCCTAGCAGTTCGTAAAAAGTGACTCCTAATGAGTAAAAATCAGTGCGGTAGTCGATCGCCCGGTTCATTCTGCCTGTTTGTTCTGGCGATATATAGCTCAGAGTGCCTTCTAAAACATTAGGATTTTTTAGGGTAGGATTCTCACGAGTTAAAACAGTAGAGATGCCAAAATCTATAATTTGAACTACCCCTGTTGTCGAGTTAATAATAATATTACTGGGATTGATATCTTTATGAATAATGTTATGTTGATGAATTTGACCTAAAGCTCTGGTTATTTTAATAGCTATTAATAAAAAATCTTCTAAGGTAAGTTTTTGCGAAGCCAACAAGAGCTTTAATGATTCTCCCCCACAATCCTCGAAAATAATAACCAAACTGTTCTGGTATCTTTCTAAGCTGTAGGTTTTCGGCACACTTTCTAGGTTAAGATTGCGTGTAATTTCGTATTCCTGCTTGTATCTGACTAACGAAGCTGGCATCGGATAATCTTGCTTGAGAAATTTGAGAATTATCGGTTGGTTGTCTTGCTTTCTCAGTCCTCGGTAAACTAAAGAATTGTTAGTTTCATGAATTTGGCTGGTGATTTCGTAGCCGGCTAAGTTAATCATCCTTGCAGTCTCTCTTAAATATTAATACACAAGTTTTTTAGGAAGTGTCAATTGGTAGTAGATGTATGCTCTAATAATTAATTCTACTCTACACTTTAAAGCAAAACTCAAGCTTTACTTAATAAATTATTTGTTAACATTTCTTAAAAAAAATACAAATAAAGATTCATGTTAGGAGTGCGATCGCTATACAGTTTCCTCCAAAAGCAACCAAAACAGAGTGAAGGGCGATCGGCGTTGACCTTCATAGGACATTTGTACGGCTTGTTATAGTTACTATATCCATAGCCAGATATGGGCAGACTGGCGGGGGGTGAATTTTACTTTTGCAACAACTATAAAGAAGTTTATAGAGCATCTGCGATCGACTATAATCTAAAAAAACAATTTTAATGGAGTTTTGTTGCAAATGAAATTTTTGGCGATCGAAACACTAATTATTAGTTCTATCCTTCTGTCAATCTCATCATTGTCCTCTGCTCAAAGTAATCAACAGGGCTCTACAATTTTACCGACAGGAGTTTACTACGCTCAAGGAACAGCATTCAATAACTCCCGTAGAGAGATTGCACATCAAAACAATAGAATCTGCATCAAGATCGTCGATGGCCCTCCAAATCCCTACAAAGGAGTCGAATCTATCACAATTAGCAGCGTATCTTTGGAAAATGGGAAATTCTATATTGATGCAACTGGCACAGAGCTAGTATTAAAAAACAATGGCAAAGCATTCTCTGGCGGCAGTCGCAGCGGTATATGGGAGTATAGAGGTATCTCCCCCGATCGAAGCAGTCAACCCATACAAGCTAAAAAAATGGCAGAATGTGTAGCGGCTCAAGGACGATATGTGCAGAAGATGGAAGGAATATCCATTTCAGGAATGGATTTTCCCAAGCATTAACCATGATCGAGATGGGTGGGGGCGCAACCAAAAGGTGCTCTGTGGGATGCCGTAATCGGTAATCGAAGTAAGGTGCGGAGTACGCACCCTACATCATTAGGTTATGTGTCCAAGACTGTATCCTCAATCGCAAAGCAAACTCGGAGAAGTCAGCACAAAGACATCCCTAGTCCCCACCCCTTCCGATTCCGGTTTAATGGGTGTAGTAAAGTGGAAAAACTCGTGGTCATTAACCAGCAGCAATTCTCCCGGATGCAGAATTTTATTAAAAACAGGCTTCTCTTTTTTAGCCAAGTACAAATGCGTTTCCCCGCCTACAATATTAGTTCTGTCAACCGAGAAGATGCCGATAAAATCAGTACCGTCTTGGTGAATACCTTCCGGTGCGGGGTTGCCGAAATTGTGCGGCGAACAAGTCGTCCTGATTTGATGGATGCCGATTTCAGCTTCTGGGTGAATTTTGCAGGAATCGAAAAAAGCAAAAATCATCTGTTTGAAATTATCGAGGGCGATTAGTCGATCGTCCAATTCGGCAAATTCCCGCCTGATATCACCCACTAGCGGATTGTATGTTTTGCTTTGATACAAATAGCCGTGAGGTAACTTAACTAACTCATCTCCGTTGACTGTAAACCGCGACAATCTTCTCGAACGATACTTACCTTTCACATACGGATCGACAGGCATATCGTCAAAAAATTCCTTGAAACCTTCGAGCTTAATCGAGTTTACTTTTTTGAAAGTAAACATGAAAGCATAATCCAAATGAATGGATTCTAATACGGTTTTCATAAATTTTACTCCCTGAAGCCTTGCTCCCCTCCCTAGTTTTGCCTGGAGGAGGTGTATGCTTCTACTCTAGCGCAGGTTTTTTGTATGTGTCGTAAAAGCCACTACAAAAATTGCAAAGATATCGTAAAGCTTGCAAGGTGAATCCGGGGGCTGGTTCTTCTTTTAATCCAAAATCCCCAATCTAAAATCTAAAATCGATTAACTGCTTTCACCAGCGACTGACAGGCCCGCAGGAAAACGGCAACATCGACCCCAAGTGCGACGTACTGAACGCCAGCATCAATCCACTGCTGGGCGATTTCGGGGTTTTCGGCAAAAGTACCCGCGGCTTTGCCTGCTTTGCGGATGGTTTGCACTGCCTCCTGCATCATGTCGATGACTCGGGGATCGCGGACTTGGCCGGGAATGCCGATCGACTGTGACAGATCGTAAGGCCCCAGAAAAATCACGTCCACCTCTGGCACAGTAACAATTTCTGCCAGGTTGTCGATGCCGCCTTTGCCTTCGACATGAATCACAACTAAGGATTCTTCGTTGAGTTTGTCGGTGATATTTGTACCTGCAGCGGTGTAAAGTCCGGCCCGCGTAGCGAAGGAAAGGCCTCGCGTGCCCAGAGGACTGTATTTAGCACTTTTGACAGCGGTTTCAGCATCGATTTTGCTTTCAATTTGAGGTACTTGAACGCCTGCACTGCCAATGTCGAGAGCTCGTTGAATTTGCGGCCCGTCATTTTTGCGGACGCGAACGATGGGTGCAATTCCGGTGCAGTCGGCGGCGCGACACAAATCTTCAGCAGCAAGCGGGTTCAGGGCCCCGTGTTCCATGTCGATAACCGCAAAATCAAATCCAGCGTGACCGCATATTTCCATGAATGCGGGATAAGCACAGTTCATAAATAAACCGAGGACTGTTTCGCCTTGTTTAATTTTTTGTTTCAGTTGGTTTTGACGCATAAATTGGGAGTTTTTTTTTTACCGCAGATGAACGCGGATGAACGCGGATTATTTTAAATAATATAGATCCAAAGTTGCACCCTTAAATTACTTTATGTTAAGAGAATAGACAAAAATTTTGTAGCTGCTTTTGCTTCTATCTTAAATGGAATCAAGCACAAAAGCCAGACAAAAATAAACATTCCTAAGATTGGTAAAAATATTGCTCCCACGGAGGGTTCGACTAACCAAGCAAATAAAGAAAACATTCCAATACTGCCAGTTGTCCACAGCCAAAGAATCAGAAATCCTAGAACTATTTTATGTAAGTTCATCCGAATTTTTATGTAACAACCGAACTTGTGATTATTTATATCTCCTTCTATAATTGGCATAAATGAATTGCGACCGATGATGATGCGATTGATTTTGAATCTCTTGCCAGAAATAGTTCCTTCATAGGGTTTGGCAGGTGGCGGGCCAAAGGGTAGAGTTATTCTCAAAAGTTTGGGAGGAGCGACAACTTCCTCCAACCTCGACACAACTTCCGAAAAACTTAAACTGGTAGTAATTGTTAAACTCTCAAAAGGAATAAATAACCTAAAAAACTTGACGATCTTGAGCATAAGGTTCATCCGGCTGTTCAATAGTTGTTGCTGGTATTAATGCCTCTTCTCTAAAAAAGTTTTCCCTGACAATACCGCGAAATACCAGTATACTGCAAAATAAACATTTAGATGGGATGAGTGTTTTTCGCTGATGTCAAAATTAATTCCACAATCTCTGATGAAACTTAGACAGTATCTATTTTTGCTCAAAGGTCGATCGATCCTTAGCCTCAGCCTCGGCATAATTTCCGCGATAGGGAGCATTTCGCCAGTATTTGCCGCACCGGGTCGCAATCGGGACAATGCAGAAACTTGCGACATTCTAGTAGCAGGCGGCGGACTCGCAGGTGCTGCTACCGCTTACGAAGGTTTGCTGGCGGGGCGCACAGTTTGCCTCACTGAAATTACTGACTGGGTAGGCGGTCAAATTTCCTCCCAGGGAACTTCCGCACTCGATGAAAGAGAGACTCAGCGATCGCTCTTATATTACCCCCGCGGCTACCTAGAATTGCGGCGGCGGATCAAGGAACATTACGGCAGGCTAAACCCCGGAGGCTGTTGGGTTAGCTCTTCGTGTTTCATGCCCTACGACGGTCACAAAATTCTATTTAACATCTTGCAGGATGCCGCTAGAAAAGGCAAAGGCACTCTGAAATGGTTTCCCAATACGGTTATTAAAGAATTAGAAATTACTCCTGCTGTGGCGGGGAATACGGTTGGTGGCCAACAAATTAAAAGTGCGATCGCCATTCAACATAAACCGGCCGCCAACACCCCGCCAATCAACACCGAAACTCTTTCTCAGACTATCGAAGATGCCTATCGCTACGAAAATTCTCCGCGATTTAACAAAACTATTATTCAGTTTATTCCTAAAGCATCTGGTACCCCTCCTAACTCCAGAAGGGGGGCGAATTCCACAAGTTCCCCCCCTTTACGACGGGGTGCTGATTGGTACGTTGTAGATGCCACCGAAACAGGCGAATTGATCGGACTTGCGGATGTTCCTTATCGCCTCGGAATTGACCCGCGTTCCCCTCTCGAACCTTCTTCCCCCAGCGCCAGCGGCGACGCTTACTGCACTCAAGGTTTTACCTACACATTTGCGATGCAGGCAACGAAGGAACCGCAGCAGCATCAAGTGCCGTCTTTTTATCAACAATATGCTCCTTACTACAGCTACGAATTGCAGAGATTGGCGAGCTTTCCCTTAGTTTTCACCTACCGCCAAATCAGGAGCATGAGACCGGATGAAAAGCGACCTTCAGACCCGAAGCAATTCCCGATTTATCCGGGGGATATTTCGATGCAAAACTGGACTTGGGGCAATGACTATCGTCCCGGTTCTGCCGAGGATAATTTAATTTATTCTCGCGAGCAGTTGCAAGAGTCCGGTCAACTGCAACCGGGGGGATGGATGGGCGGTTTGCGAACGGAAACTTTGCGAAAGGGAGAGGAAAATGCCAAAGGATTTTTCTACTGGCTGGTAACAGGAACTACTGACTCGCAGCTAGGAGAGGGAGTGAAAAAGCCTAATCCAAACAATCGTTTTTTGAGCGGTTTGGATTCGCCGATGGGGACGGTGCACGGACTTTCTAAATATCCTTATATGCGGGAGGGCAGGCGTATTATTGGGCGGCCGAGTTTCAATCAGCCTCAAGGTTTTACGGTGTGGGAAGTTGATATGTCTCGTACTGACTTTACGGCTGATTTTTACCGCCAGAATTTGTCGGAGGAAGAGTATCGGAATTTGTGGTTGGCTGTGGGTGGTTTGAATGCGCCGGCTTTGGCTGTGGGAAGTCAATCGGTAGAGGATACAAAATCGCGATCGCGCGCTACAATTTATCCTGATTCTGTGGGTATTGGTCATTATGCGATCGACTTTCACCCTTGCATGACCAACAGCCCGCCGGAAGCACCGGGAAATACCGAACGCGAAGGCACTCGCAAAGCTCAAGGGCAAGCTTATCCCTTCCAAATTCCGCTGCGGGCAATGATTCCTCAAAAGATTGACAATATGTTAGTGGCAGGTAAAAGTATTGCTGTTAGTCATACGGCAGCGGCTGCTTATCGAGTGCATTCTTTTGAATGGTCAGCCGGTGCGGCGGCGGGAGTTACGGCTGCTTTTTCCCTAGAAAATGGGATTTTACCTTATGAATTAGTGGACGAATTGCCAGCCCGCGAGCCGAACTTGGAAGTGTTGCAGTTGCGGTTGCAACAAAATGCCAATCCGATCGCCTTTCCGGGTACTTCTATCTTCAATAGTTCATGGCAAAATTGGAAATAATCGCACTTGGTAATCTGTAGGGTGCTCTTGGGCCGCGCACCTTACCCTATAAACTGCCGCGGGATGTCGGAAGCGACAGGCGCAGTCCGGGCTTCCGACTTTCCCAATGGTTTAACAAGGTTTGTTGACTTACCTATGGTGTCTCCAATTATTCCAGAACCCAATTTCAAACCTCAAGAGGGTAATTGAATAGCCGACTTTTTTTAATCTGGGGGAAGGGGAAGCTTTTAGGTGCGATCGTACATCAAAGCTCTTGTCGAGTAAGCATCCTCTAGCGCTTGACTTTATTTTCGCTCCCGGTCTAATGTCAAACCTATTACAATAATAAACACTAATTTGTCATCCACCTTTTGACAGAAGCAATCAGCCACTACTTTAGTCCGATAATAGCAATACCATCCCCAAAAACTCATTAGAGCTAGGGTTGCTGCCACCTGAACCCGCACTTCGACCAGATGTCTTGCACCATCAACCCTGAAGCAGCGGGAAACCCCTTCAAACTCCTCAAAGGTACTCAAAGGTAACGGTCATGTCAACTGCACAGATAACACGCGCCAATTCAAATAATGGTTATGCCAAACAGTTACTCAGAACCTTAGTAGCTGTTAAAAAAGGGGACTTTTCAGTTCGGATGCCCATAGACCAGACCGGTCTAGCGGGGAAAATTGCTGACGAACTTAACGACATTATCGAGCTCAATGAGAGAATGGCGGCCGAACTCGACCGAATTGGCACAGTTGTAGGTAAAGAAGGCAAAATCGCCCAGCGGGCCACCATCGGCAGCGCCGAGGGCTCATGGTCAGCTAGCGTAAATTCTGTCAATACCCTAATTACAGATTTAGTACAACCAACCTCTGAAACCGCTAGAGTAATTCGGGCTGTAGCAAAAGGAGATTTATCGCAAACCATCGCCTTAGAAATAGAAGACAGACCCCTCAAAGGAGAATTCCTCCAAACAGCCCAAATTGTCAACACAATGGTAGACCAGTTGAGTTCCTTTGCGTCGGAAGTAACGCGGGTGGCTAGGGAAGTAGGAACGGAAGGCAAATTAGGCGTGCAAGCGGAAGTGCGGGGAGTTGCAGGAACCTGGAAAGATTTAACGGATTCAGTTAACTCGATGGCCGGGAATTTAACAGCACAAGTGCGGAA
>NZ_JAUBQW010000069.1:0-33258 GCF_036701485.1 Microcoleus sp. Pol11C3
ATTGAGGGCAAGTTCGGACAAGGCAAACGAAGATTCGGCCTGAACCCTTGTGATGGCTAAACTTGATAATACATCTAGTACAGTTATTGCAATTACTTTTTTGGTAATGAATCTTTCTACCTGGTGGCGCCGGGTTTTTTGTGTGTTTTTATATCTATTTAGAAAAAGAACACCTGTTTTGTGGTTGAAGATAATCTCCAATTATAATTCGAGTAACTCTCTACAGAAAAACTTATCTTTAATCGAGCTTGAATATATCGATCGCTCTTATTCTTGATGTGCGAGCGATTATTCAGCAAGCCCTAAATAACTTCCACAAGATTGTGGGACGCCCATCCCACAATAACAATTAAAATTGTAAGTTATTTAATTCGCGATCCTTACAAATTTACTAAAAATTGTTTTGATAGAATTTAAGCCTAGTTTTAATATTAATTTAGTGGTTTAATCTAGCGCTCGCCTTTTATCATTCCTGCTCAATTTCAATTTCTACTGCCTCTAACTCCGCTTCCAACTGCTCAACAGTCGGCAAGATTCCCTGTAACTGCTCCGGCAAAGCCTCCCACAATTTATAAGTCGAAACGCCGATCGGTTTATTCATATCCCGCAAAGCATATTCGACAATCTTCTGCTTTTTATTTTTAAATTAAATTATCCCAATAGTCGGCATATCATCCCGGTGTTTCAGCAAATCATCCACCGCCGAAACGTAAAAACTCATCTTCCCAGAAAACTCCGGCTTAAACGCTTCCACCTTCAAATCAATTACCACAAAACACCGCAAACGTAAATGATAAAACAATAAATCAATATAAAAATCTTCCCCTTCAACCTCCAGATGATACTGACTGCCCACAAAAGCAAACCCCACCCCCAACTCCAGCAAAAAATCTCGAATGCGAGCGATTAAAGCCTTCTCCAATTCTCTCTCTTGTGCTTCTTTGCCTAAACTGATAAAATCAAAATTATACGGATCTTTCAACAACTGTTGAGCTAATTCTGATTGTGGGTTGGGGAGAGTGCGAGAGAAGTTAGTATCAGCTTTCCCTTGTCGCCGATATAGCCCGCTTTCTATTTGATGAACTAATACATTTCGACTCCATCCTTCCTCGATAGTTTGTCGTGCATACCACAGGCGTTCCTCTGACGATTTCAGCTTTTCCATTAAGGCGATATTGTGATACCAAGGAATTTGTGCAAGCACCTCTTGCACAAATTGTTCATTCGGGTAAGTTTCCGCAAAACTTCTCATATACTTGAGATTGCGAGGTAAAAAACCCTTCATCTCAGGAAAAGCTTTTTGCAAGTCAGCAGCTAAATTGTCTATAACTTTTGCTCCCCATCCTCCCTGCTGTTGTCGGTTTAAAATATCCCGTCCAATTTGCCAGTAAAGCAACACTAATTCGCGGTTGACAGAAATCACAGCGCGCACTTGAGCTTGCAAAATACGTCCCTTAAGTTCCCGCAGAAAATCATGATAATCTTCTGGAATTGATAAGTTATTCGCCATACCCCAAACCCCACAGATTTTGCCTAATCTCGTCTGTAATATTAAATCCGCTAGCCTCATCCTGGTAAAATCGAGTCAACTGTCAACCGTCAACAGTCAACAGTCAACTGTATTATTTCGTCGTTAATGTACCTTGCAAACTAGGGCGATCGCCTCTTGATTGTCTAGCACCAAACCGTACTCCAAACCTTCAACAACTGCCTGACAAGAAGCATCCAAAATATTACCAGAAACCCCGACCGTTGTCCAGCGGTCTTGACCGTTACTAAACTCAGCCAAGACGCGAGTTTTAGCAGAAGTTCCCGCACCGCCATCGAGAATCCGCACCTTGTAATCTGTCAGGTAAAAATGCGCGATCGCCGGATAAAAATTTACCAAAGCTTTCCGCAAAGCCGCATCCAAAGCCGAAACCGGGCCGTTTCCTTCCGCAGCTTCCAAAATATTTGTCCCGTTTACTGACAATTTCACCGTTGCTAAAGCCGTACAATCTTCGCCAACCTTATCGCAGTGGACTTGAAATCCCTTAATTTCAAACCACGGCGGCCGTTGTTCCAAGGCTTCGCGCATTAACAATTCAAAAGACGCTTCAGCACCCTCAAATTGATATCCCTGACTTTCCAAATCTTTCAATTTTTCCAGAATTTGGCGGCAAGCAGGATTTTTGCGATCGAGCTCAATTCCAAAAGTACGAGCCTTAGCTAAAACATTGCTCAAACCCGCTTGATCAGAAATTACAATTCGCCGTCGGTTGCCAATTTTTTCCGGTTCCAAATGTTCGTAAGTTAACGGATTTTTCTCAACAGCCGATACGTGGATTCCGCCTTTGTGAGCAAAAGCCGAAAGACCGACAAAAGGAGCATGATCATCGGGAGCAAGATTGACAATTTCACTAATCGAGCGGCTTACTTGAGTTAATCTAACTAATTGCTCGTCTTCAATGCAATTCTGACCCAACTTTAGCTGAAAATTAGGAATTAAGGAACATAAATCGGCATTGCCGCAGCGTTCCCCGTAACCGTTAATAGTTCCCTGTACCATCCTTACTCCTTCCCGCACAGCAGCCAAAGCATTAGCAACTGCAACTCCCGAGTCGTTATGAGTGTGAATTCCTAATTGTGAAAATTTGTCGCAATTGGTTCCTAAAGCTTCTAAAACCTCGCGAACAACCTGACTAATTTCGTGAGGCAAAGTACCGCCGTTAGTATCGCAAAGCACCAGCCATTCTGCACCGGCAGCCGCCGCTACTTCTAAAGTTTTAATAGCATAATCTGGATTGTGCTTGTAGCCGTCAAACCAGTGTTCGGCATCGTAAATAACGCGCCTTCCCTGACTCCGCAAATATTCAATTGTATCTCGAATCATCGCCAGATTTTCTTCTAGCGTCGTCTTCAAACTTTCAATAACGTGCAAATCCCACGACTTGCCAAACAGCGTCACCCAGCGAGTACCTGCGGACAAAATAGCCTGCAACATTTCATCATTAGTTGCCGTAGTTCCCGGCCGCCTAGTCGAACAAAAAGCTACAACTTCTGCTTGAGTTAGGGGCTGTTCTTTGAGACGCCAAAAAAATTGTACGTCTTTAGGATTCGCCCCCGGCCAGCCGCCTTCAATAAAGGGAATTCCTAAACTGTCTAACTGCCGAGCAATTCGCAGTTTATCTTCGAGAGATAAGGAGAGTCCCTCACACTGAGCACCGTCTCGCAGCGTGGTATCGTAGATCCAGAGCCGATTTGTCATGGGAAATTGCGATCAATAAATTGGTAATATATCACTTACTATATTAGATGAATTTATTTGTAATTAATGGGATAATATATATGAAAATTAACAAAATCTAACCGGGGTAAATTACTGTGGTCAAGGTACAAGCGCAAGGAAAAACATTTGAGTGCGATCGCGGAGCGAATCTCCGTGAAGTATTGCTCAAAAACGGCATCGATCTCTACAACGGCAACGCCAAAGTCATCAACTGCCACGGGTTCGGCACTTGCGGCACCTGCGCCGTCACCGTCGAGGGCGAAGTTTCCGAGCCCCAGTGGCGCGAAAAAGCGCGGCTTTCGGTTCCTCCCCATTCTTCTGCCTCCAACCGTCGTTTGTCCTGCCAAACCAAGGTTTTAGGCGATATTAAGGTGACAAAATATGACGGGTTCTGGGGTCAAGGTTCTGAAACTGTCTGGAAACCCCAAGCATAGATTTTTTGTTAAGGAAGTCAGATAGGACGATCGCCTTGCAAGATAATATGTAAGACTTGCACAAGAATTCTAACTGTAAGGTGCACACGCGGCACCTTACCATAAAGAAAGCCGAGAGGTCAAAAAAGCCAGAAAGTCCATATAAAAGTTAATGAATTCATCTAAAGATATTCTGATTATTGGCGGCGGAATAATTGGCCTTTCGCTAGCAGTAGAACTGAAATTGCGAGGAGCATCTGTCGCGGTTCTCACCGCCGATTCTAAACAACCGACGGCCCGGGCTGCAGCCGGAATGCTTGCCCCCCAAGCCGAACGAATTCCCCCGAGTCCGATGTTGGATTTGTGCTTGCAAAGCCGCGCACTGTATCCCGCCTGGGTGGAACGGCTAGAAGACATTACCGGATTGAAAACGGGATATTGGCGATCGGGAATTCTCGCACCAGTTTGTCAAAATGAGCCTCAAGAAAAGCCACTTTTGTCAAACCTTAATTCTCAATGGTTTGACAGAGATACTGTTCGCCAGCACCAGTTTGGATTAGGTCAAGAAGTAATTGGCGGTTGGTGGTATCCTGACGACGCTCAAGTAGACAACCGCGCTTTATTTCGGACGCTTCAGGCCGCAACTAAAGAATTGCAGATTGAGATTATTCAAGGCAATGCCGAGGAAATTATTCGGCAGAGAAACCGAGTTGTTGGCATTGAAACAACAGCAGGACAATTGCAAGCAGACCGTTATGTTTTGGCGGCGGGTGCTTGGTCTGAGCAGTTATTGAATGTTCCTGTTTTTCCAAGAAAGGGACAAATGCTGTCAGTCTGTGTACCAGAAGATTGTGGAGTTATCCAGCCCCTGCAAACCGTTATATTTGGGACTGGCATTTATATTGTGCCACGTCAAGATGGCAGAATTATTATTGGTGCAACTAGCGAAAATGTGGATTTTACGCCGGGAAATACGCCGGCGGGAATCCAAAGTTTGCTAGCAGGAGCGATTAAGTTATATCCCGAATTACACAATTATCCGATTCTGGAGTTTTGGTGGGGATTTCGGCCGGCTACGACCGATGAATTGCCGATTTTGGGTGCTAGTGCTTGGGAGAATTTGACATGGGCTACGGGGCATTACCGCAATGGCATTTTGTTGGCTCCGGTGACAGCTAAATTGTTGGCGAATTTGATTGGGAATCAGAAATCAGATCCGTTATTGGCTGCTTTTCATTATTCGAGATTTCGAGTTTCAGCACTTACTTGAACCTCTATACGTGGGGTGCAGCGTACCTTACTGCTATAATAGGCGCATCCAACCATTTTTTGGTAAGTTTTGAATTAGTTCGCATCCTGTTTTTTGGGTTGGTTCAATTCCCTGCATTTAGCGGCAGCCAAATCGTAAGCATTTTGGTAATCGCTACCGCCTAACATCAAATCGCCGTAATATTCATAAGGTTGATTGCCATAAACTGGCAGCGGGTCGTCTTCTGGATAATCTTCTTTTGATTCTTCTAGAATTGCTTTGAGTTTCTTGACGCTGAAGCGCTGTACTGGGAAGTAATGAATGTCTTGAGCGAGGAAACCGAGATGGGGAAAAGTTGGGTCAACAATTCGCTCGTCGAGTTCAATCCAGCTATATTCGATGGGTTTATATGGCACTCCCGGCACGGCTAAAAAGCCTTGAACATAAATCGCGCCCTCGGTGGCTAACGCTGCTTTACAAGCGTTGTCAAAGCAGTTTTTACGGTTGCTTTTGATGCGAGCAGCCATTTCAATAGAAAGCGTCTCATCTAATAGTTCGGTCATAACCCATTTCTAGTCGCGTGTGCGATTAGATTGTAGCAAATCCGAGCTATCTCCGAGCACAAAAAACGCAGGCAATTGCGATCGCTCCTCAAATTCTGTTCTCAAGGAGTTGATCCAAAATCCTCTGCGGTTCTGGATGTTGTGTCAAATTTGGCTTCCGGGGCGGGCGGTTTGTCGATCGCCCCTATCACCCTCCCAACGGATAAAAAGATTTGGGAATCGCCCAATCTTTGAGCGTGCGATCAAGTTGGGGTAGAGCCCGCAACGGTAAAGTGTACCACAGACGATGCAAGCAACAATAGCGGCATACATCACCGAAGGTCGATCGTGCCACCACCCAATCATATTAATGCCTTCGGGTGCAGCAATTTGCTTGGCGGCTGACAGGCTTCACAGTTTTTTCTGCAAACAAAGTTGAGTTATGACGATTCTCGCTGAGACATGGGAATATCTTCGGATTGGTAACAACCGCGAAATAAAGAAAGCCCTGAAAGCATTTTTGGCTGGGAAATTAGAGACAGATGCTTTATTGCAGACTGTTCCCGCGCTGAAAAATATGGTAAAGTCTGCTACAGTGCTGCGGCAAGAAATCAATGCGAGTTGAAGATAACAAGCGGCTATGAACTAAATATTATCAGCAGTTTTGTAAAGTATGGGCAAAATTTAAACCGCAATTCACCCAATTATCGGCAATAAAACAATGCCAAAAATAGCGAACCTATCCTGATGCTAAGCTAATCACTTATCCACACACCATAGACATACTGAATGAAAAGCGCGATCAAAAAGTCAGATTTTGTGCTGGCTCCTTATATGAAGAGCAACAATTTGACAGCTACTTGCCAAATACTCAATACAGTGATTCCTTATACATTCTTATGGTTTTTAGCATTTAAAACGGCTGCCATTTCTGTATTCCTTCTTCCGCCGATAATGGTGTTGATGACACTTTTCTCAGGACGTTGTTTCTCTTTGATGCACGATTGCGGGCACTATTCTCTTTTTAGTTCCAAAAAAGTCAATCGCATTATGGGTTTTCTGCTAGGTATCATCAATGCGATTCCTCAGTACCCGTGGTCGAGGGGACACGCTTATCATCACAAACATAATGGTAATTGGGATATGTACCGCGGCCCTTCGGCGTTGATATCCACCGAAAAATTTGCGGCGCTAAGTCCATTTAGTCAAAAGATGTATCAGTTACTTAGACACCCATTGATGCTATTTCCCGGTGGTTTTTTCTATCTAATTATTAAACCAAGACTGGCGCTTATTTTGGGAATTACTGGTTTTATCCGACATATTTTTGCTTGTCTTAATCAAGATTTTGGCATGGGTTTATCTGCAATCATTGCTTCTTATAAATCCAAACATTGGTATACGACGGCTGAGTTTTGGGATTTACTGTTCAACAATATTTGTGTTGTTGGTAGCTGGATTTATCTGAGCAAGTTACTGGGATTTGGCTTTTTCTGGAGTGTTTACTCAATTGTCATGACTTGTTCAGCAGCGATATTTATCTGTATTTTCTTTGTTCAGCATAATTTTGATGGTTCCTACGCTCATAAAGCCGAAGGTTGGGACTATCTTCTCGGCGCAATTGAAGGCAGTAGTTACCTAAAATTACCGACTATTCTCAATTGGTTTTCTGCTGATATTGCTTACCACAATATTCATCATCTTTCTGAGCGAATACCTAACTATAATCTTCAAGCTTGTCACAATGCTAATATTCACCTGCTGGCTAATTCAAAAGCCCTGACAATTCGCGATATTCCTGACTGCTTCAAATTCATTCTTTGGGATGCTGCTTCAGATGGTCTGCAATCGATTAAATTATTTCAAGAACACGAAGAAATTCCCTTGAGTAATGTAGCTAATTAAAATCGCTTGGCAAGGAATTTGGTTGCTTCTTTATCCCCAAAATCCTATGAGATAGTTTCCGGTTGCACCGGAATTATATAGAGGACACGGCACTACCGTGTCCCTACCGCGATTAATTGTAGGGACACGGCACTGCCGTGTCCAGGCTGTGGGTAATATTAATTCCGATGCTACCGGATTTGACATAACTCAAAGTATCTGTCACTTTTCAATGCAGCAATTCTTCTAATTTTTGCTGGTTCCACAAATACTGATAAAGCCCTGTTTGCCCTACCAATTCAGCGTGAGTGCCGCTCTGAACTATTTCTCCTTTCTCCATCACAAAAATGCGATCGGCACTAGCAGCAGCCGACATTTGATGCGAGATAAAAATTACTGTTTTGCGATCGGTTCCCGTTGCCAAGTTTTGCAAAATGTCGGTAGCAGTTTGATTGTCAACGCTGGAAAGAGCGTCATCCAAAATTAACACTGGGGCGTCAACTAACAAAGCGCGAGCAAGTGCCGTCCGCTGCCGCTGTCCGCCGGATAAAGTAATGCCGCGCTCGCCGACAACTGTTTTGTACTGCTGCGGAAAGTTGAGGATTTCGGGGTGAATTTGCGCTTGTTTTGCCGCTGCTTCAATCTCCGGTTGTTCGGCTAAAGGGTTTCCGTAGCGGATGTTATTCTTGATGGTAGTGCCGAACAGAAAACTTTCTTGGGGAACGTAGGCGATCGCCCCGCGCAATTGAGTCAATTTTACCTGGGTAATATCCTGTCCGTCTACAAATAACTCGCCCGGATCGATGTCCAGCAATCTGGGCAGCGCATTAGCTAAAGTTGATTTTCCCGAGCCGATCGCCCCGACAATTGCGACAGTCTCGCCCGGTTTTATGGTAAAATCAACGTTTTTAAGCGCAGGTGTCTTAGCGCCGGGATACGTATAATTTAGATGGCGGGCGACAATTTCGCCTTTGACTGGAGTTGGCAGTTCAACTGCATCGGCACCATCCTTAATTTGCGGTTCCACAGTCAGAATTGATTCGATGCGATCGACACTCACTTCTCCCCGCTGGTAAGCAGTAATCGTGAAACCCAACAGCGCCGTCGGAAACACCAAGCGCTCGACATAAATCAGCAACGCCACAAAATCGCCAATGCTAATTTGGCCATTAGCAATTGCCCCGCCACCAGCAGAAAGCAGCACCAACAAACTGATACTTGCCAAACCGCCCAGCAGGGGGAAAATAAAGTTTCTAGTTTTTGCTAATTGCAAATTTGCTGATAGCAACTTCGCATTAGAATTGCGAAAAGCTCGGCGTTCGTTTTCTTCTTGAGCGTAGATTTTAATTACGGACATCCCGCTCATATCTTCCTGAATTAAATCGCTCATCGCCGACAATTCCTCTTGCACGGCTAACTGTTGGATGCGAAGTTTGTCGCTAAATAACTGCACCAAAACTAACATTAAAGGATAAACGGCGATCGCCAACAGCGTCAGCCTTACATTAATCCCCAACATCACCGGCAAAGTCAAAGCATAAGCAAAAGCTGTATTCGCCAAACTGAGTACCGCAAACCCCACCAAGCGCCGAATATTGTCCAAATCGGAAGTAGCGCGGTTAATTAAATCCCCTACCGTATTGGAAGCAAAATAAGACGGTTCTAATGTTAATAAATGATTAAATATTTGCTGTTTGAGATCAAATTCGACTTGACGCCCAACGCCAAACAGCAAAATCCGCGACACCATCCGAATTACCCACATAATTGAGGCGAGAATCAGAATGAGTAGCACGTAGTTGAAAACTTGGTCAAATTTAGTCGCAATTTGCAGAGTGTCAACTGAATTCCGAATCAGCAGGGGAATGTAAACGCCCACAGCATTGACAATTAACAGCGAAAAAATGCCCCAGAATGTTGGCTTCCAGTGCGGGCGCATATAAGAGCCGAGTTTTTGCAGTCGAGAATAACGAGCCATTTGTTAGTGCGTAATTTGAGATTAATTGAGGAAAGGAAGAAGGTTCGGCAACGGATTTTGTAACGGATGTAACGGATGCAAGGAACAAGGTACAAGGAAGAATGAAGAAGTCCGAGGGAAGGCGCAATCTTCAAGCTCATATTTCAGCAATTAAGAACGTCCTAATAGTCTTGGCGGTTGCTATAGAAGGTAGAAGTTTGAAAAAAAAGAAAAGCTATATCGAAAGGTAGATGACCGAAAACACCAGTTAAGAAATTTTTTATAAAAATTCTGCTTTGGGATAACGCGCCATCAAAATTGGGTTTAGGCCTGAACCAAAACCTGATTATATCGATATGTAACAAACCACATTATATCTGTGGGAACACGATATCTGTGGGGACACGGCAATGCCCTATCCTTAGCCACCCGGAACGATCGCCCAAATCTCCACTCCGTCCCTGCAATCCCCCACACCGTTGAGGCGCGCTACAATCAAAAATCGATCAACTTAGCACTCAGCCTCAGAGAGTGCTAAATTTGCTAATGTAAGCGATTGGAGACAAACATGACCAAAATAGTTGCATTTAGCGACAAATCTCGGCGGGCACTAGAACGCGGCGTCAATCAACTCGCCGATGCTGTCCGCATCACCTTGGGCCCGAAAGGCCGGAACGTCCTACTGGAAAAGAAATACGGCGCTCCCCAAATCGTTAACGACGGCATCACCGTTGCTAGGGAGATCGAACTCGAAGATCCCCTGGAAAATGCCGGCGCTCGCTTAATTCAAGAAGTCGCCTCCAAAACTAAAGATATCGCAGGCGACGGCACAACAACCGCAACGGTTATCGCTCAATCCCTCATTCGCGAAGGTTTGAAGAATGTCGCTGCAGGCGCAAACCCAGTCGCGCTGCGCCGCGGTATTGAAAAAACGATCGCCCACTTGGTGCTGGAAATCGAGAAATTGGCGAAACCCGTTGAAGGAAGCGCCATTGCTCAGGTCGCCACTGTCTCCGCCGGTAACGACGAAGAAGTCGGCGCCATGATTGCCCAAGCAATGGAAAAAGTCACGAAAGACGGCGTAATTACTGTTGAAGAGTCGAAATCTCTGACAACAGAATTGGAAGTTGTCGAAGGGATGCAGTACGATCGCGGATATCTTTCTCCGTATTTCGTCACTAACGGCGATCGCATGGAAGTTGAGTACGAAAACGCTCGCATCCTGATTACCGACAAAAAAATTAGCTCGATTCAAGAACTAATTCCAGTTCTCGAAAAAATCGCCCGCACCGGTCAACCGTTGCTAATTATCGCCGAAGATATCGAAGGCGAAGCTTTGGCAACTCTGGTAGTCAACAAAGCCCGCGGCGTATTGAACATCGCAGCAACCAAATCTCCCGGATTTGGCGATCGACGCAAAGCTATGCTTCAAGATATCGCCGTGCTCACCGGCGGTCAACTGATTTCTGAAGAAGTCGGACTCAGCATCGATACCGCCACCCTAGAAATGCTCGGTACCGCCCGCAAAATTACGATCGACAAAGAAAACACGATCCTTGTTGCTGGCGACGAACACAAAGCTGACGTGCTAAAACGTATCGAGCAAATCCGCAAGCAGCTAGAAGCGACGGATTCCGACTACGACAAGGAAAAGCTAAGCGAACGCATCGCCAAACTCGCCGGCGGCATCGCTGTAATTAAAGTCGGCGCAGCTACCGAAACCGAGCTCAAAGACCGTAAACTGCGTATTGAAGACGCTCTGAACGCTACTAAAGCTGCTGTAGAAGAAGGTATTGTTGCCGGAGGCGGCACGACGCTACTTCACCTGATTACAAAAATAGATGCGATCAGAAATACTTTAGACACCGAAGAACAAGTAGGCGCTGACTTGGTTGCTAAAGCTTTGGAAGCTCCTTTGCGTCAAATTGCTGATAATGCCGGCGTTGAAGGTTCCATCGTCATCGAGCGAGTGCGGGCGAGCGAGTTCAACGTTGGCTACAACGCTCTTACCGACGTGTACGAAGATATGATTGCCGCTGGGATTATTGACCCCGCTAAGGTGGTGCGATCGGCTTTGCAAAATGCCGGTTCCATTGCTGGTATGGTGTTGACCACTGAAGCTGTGATTGTCGAAAAACCCGAGAAGAAAAAAGCCGGCGGCGACATGGGCGACATGGGCGGCATGGGCGGCATGGGCGGCATGGGCGGCATGGGCGGCATGGGCGGCATGGGCGGCATGGGCGGCATGGGCATGATGTAGTCTTCAGTCATTAGTCATTAGTCTGTAGGGTGCGCCATAAGCACCATTGGTGTAAACAAGCGCGTCTTATGTACTAGCCGTCTACTGTCTGACGAATAAGGTAGCTTATCCCCCCGGCATCCCCTGAGAGTCCGGGGGGACTTGAAGCTATCAAAGTCCCCGCAACGACTCGGGAGATGCAATGGCGATCGGCATTAAGCTATAAGCGATAGTTCTCAGGGATTTTAAGCTTAAGTTGACACCTATGCAGTGCACGCCCTCTCGGTCAACTAAAATCCTTCCAAGAAACCGCGTCTCCCCCTCTCCCCTTCTCCTTTAAGATGACGGAGTTACATTGTTGCTGTGCAAGTCTTGAGGAGATTGAAACAGAGTTTCGAGATAAACTCTCGCAGCTTGGCGATAACTGCGCGAAGCTTCAGGCGTACCGCTATCGGCATTCTGCAACAAAAACAGCGACAGGGCCGCGCAAAATACTCGGTCTAGATCCCATTCGGGATGGGTTTCCAGGTAAGTTTTGAGAGAATCGTGCAGCGTTTCGGGAATTTCAGCAAAAATACTGACTGCTGGGTTCATCATTTTTTTTAGTCTCGCTAATAAATTGAAAACAGAACCCCCCCTTCGGCCGGATACAGGTGCAGGCACAGCCGAAATCAGAGCGCTTTTTTTTAGGTCGGTCGCATCATTGTGCGCTATGAGGGGGTGGGTTTGTCAATGTTGCGAAATATTACAAAGTCCTTTAGATAAAAAAAGGGTTTACCAAATAATAAGCTTTTCAGGGCATTTTTTGTTACATATCTTTATGTGTTGGGGGGTTTATGAGGAATTAGGCAGCAAGTTCAGGTAATCCCCAATTCCGCAGCAAGATGCTACCGTGCCGTTAATTTCTGTGGAAAACTTTGTCGCATCTGTGGAAAACCTCAGACTTGCCTGTGGAAACGCTGTGGAATGTTTAGGGAAAAGTCAGGGAAAAAATAAGAATTGCAAAGGGCATAGGGCATGGGGCATGGGGCATGGGCATGGGTAGCAAATAACAAATGATTAATGATTAATGACTGCTGACTACTGACTCATGACTTCCTAAGTGCCACTCTGCCGCTTTTTGGCGGATGGTTGCCAATTCTGCCGGTGGCATTTTGTCGAGATTGGCTAAGAGAAAACTCATGGAACCGATCGACTGAAGTTTTTCCCGGTGGCCCGCTAGGAAATCCCAGTAGGGAAGATTTATCATCGGTGCGGTTGATAGCAGCTTGGTTCTGCCAAAGTTGATCGCCTAATATCCAAACGCCAACCGTCATTTTATTTGTTTCACCATTTCACCATAAAAGTTATCTTTTACTTTTCATGAGGGCTGGTAGTTTATTCAGAAAAATTAATTGGCTGAAAATTTACAACTCAAAACTCATAACTTCTCTGCTTGTGGCGAGAACGTACTAGAGCATAACATTGATTTCCAAAGATAGGGACACCGACCAGCAAATTTAAATTTTATGTCGGTGTATCCTTCAGATGTTAATAACTTGGTCAGCGTCTCTACTGAAAAAAATTTAATGTGGCCGTTATCCCAAAGAACGGTAAAATGTTTATCTAGTTTGCCAGAAACGGCTAAAGCCAGATTTTTAAAATAGCCGTGATAGGGTGTGGAAATAATTAGTCTTCCTCCCGGATTGAGGCATCTTTTGGCAGTTTTTGCTAGTTCTTTAGGATAAAGCAAGTGTTCGATTACTTCAATAGCTAAGACAACATCAAATGAGTTCAGAATATCGGTATCTGGGAGGTCGTAAATATCTGCTTGGATAAACTGACACTCGGGGAAACTTTGACGGGAGATGGCAATTCCGGGCGCAGAAGTGTCAACGCCGACAACTTCGCAGCCGTGCTCTGCGATAACGTGACTGAGGCTGCCATTGCCGCAGCCGAGATCCAAAACTCGGAGTTTTGTCTTGCTGGTCTGCGGAAGTGTCGCCAGCATTTCTAAAAGGGGAGATATCAAATAAGTGTGATGATATCTCGGACGGTTGTTTGTGTAATAATACGTATAATTGCTAAAGTTTTTTTTCATCGATTAAGCTATGGAGATTATTGCCGAGACCGCGAATTTACGGAGCGTGGGTGCACTGTTTGGGCCAAGGTTCCCCACATTAGGGTTGTCAGAGTCGATCGGCAGCTCGATCCTCTCATTCTTTTTGTTTGATCGGTGAATTATTGTCACCGAATCAACCGGATGGCAAAAGAAATCTTTCACAGGGTGCAAAATCTTGCATCGCCCATCTCTGGTCCATCTCTCGAAGGCATTCGGAAAGAAAAAGTGCGATCGAGCAAGAATTCTCTCTGTACACTACCCGGAAACCGAACTTTTTGCCTGTTAATTTGGGGCGAGTGCATCTATGCGATTCTAGCTTCAAGCAACTGCGGTATGTCCACCCGACGCTTTTTCCAGCCTGAAAAATGTGCCCTGGGGCGATGAGGTGCCAGTCGCTCCGAGAATTGAGAAGGGAAGTGTGACCGAAATCACAGGCATTTGCGAAACAAATTGCTGAGCATCTTTAGGTCCACACACTTTGAATCGAGATTACTACAGTGGCTTCTATAATTGTGTTTAAATGTTGTTCTGAAGCTGTGTTGTCCAGTCAGCAGAGCCCCCTAGACAGATTCATGCTTTAGGTCTGGTTTATTTCACTTTAATGGTCGCTGTTGGGTGTTGCACCTTAATTTAGATATTTCCTATGGTTAAGTTAGGTCAATCCTCCTTTCGCCGTATTTTACTGTCGCGGATTTTGTTGCTCAGCGTACCTGTTCTACTGGTGGGGGAGTATGTTACCTATCGCAAGGCACGCTCGACGCTTCTGGAAACTGCTCGTCAAAACTTGAAAGAAAGTGCAGTCAGAAAAGCAGACACTATTGAACAGTGGGCGAAATCGCTGAAGTCGAATCTGATCGGCGCTTCGGAAAGCTCGATGTTGCAGTCTGTAAGTCCGAAGGATTATCAAAAGTTTATCGCGCAATTAGGGCAGCGGTTACCAGCGCCGGTTGATTGCTTGCAATTGACGAATTTAAAGACAAATCAAGTGATAGCAAGCACTTGCGGGCAGCAGCCGATTCAGTCGTTGCCGGCAAAATTTTGGCCGCCCGTACAGCAGCAGCAAACGCTGCTGGACGACAAGAGCGTTTACATCAGTCTGTCCTTACCTAAGCAGCGACAGGGGACAGCAAACGATCAGAACGTGGCTTTGGGGGCTGAGGATTTTCCCTATGCGGGTAAAGAAGGCTCCGATAGCCAAGCGAGTTTGGTGTTGAGCGCTCCTGTTTACATTCGTCGGGGCAATAGCCTGCAGTTGAGTTATGCTTTGAGTTTGCAGTCGGCCCTGCCTGTGCAAACCAGCGCTCCCAAGGGTTCTCTAGCCGGCTATACGGTGGCGATAGACCAAGATGGAACGATTTTGGCGCACCCGAATATCAAGCGCGTGGGCCGCAATATCGCCCAAGAGGCAGATGCCGATCGACTAAAAAGTATTGTCAGAAGGGCGATCGCCGGCGGACAAGATTTTCTCCACCTATTTTCCTTTGAAAGAAATGGTGTAGAGTTGCTAGCAGGATACGCTGCTATCCCGAGTCCTTCAACTAAACAGGAGAACAGCAAGTGGATTATTTTAGCAGTCTCTCGTTTAGATTACGCTCTGTCAGGTTTGGAAGAAATTCAGCAAGTTTTATTTAATTTAATTGTAGGTTTGGTTGCTGCTAGTATCATCGCAACTTTATACCTGTCTCGCGACTTGGCGCGTCCAGTGGAAAAACTGAGAGACTACGCGATGAAAGTAGATACAGAAGCGTCGCAGACAGTGCCCCAAGATTTCCAAATTAGGGAATTCAATCAACTATCAGAAGCACTAAACAGCATGGTGCAGGGTCTCAGATCCAGGGCAAAAGCATTGGAAGTCGCAACCAAGGAAGCGCAAGTTGCCAATCAATTAAAAAATGAATTTTTGGGGAATATTTCTCACGAATTGAGAACGCCGCTCAACGGAATTATTGGTTTTATTCAAATTGTGCGGGACGGCTACTGCGATGACCGAGATGAAGAAATGGAATTTTTACAGCGGGCCCACGACTCGTCAATGCAATTGCTCAATATTATTAATGATATTTTGGACATTGCTAAAATAGAATCCGGCACCTTCTCCATGATGTTAGAAGTAGTTGACATTACCCAGGTACTTGAAGACGCGATTGATTTGCAAGCGAGTCAAATAGAGGAAAAAGGCTTGAAGTTAAGTTTGCCAGAGCCTCATGATCCGATTATTGTTCATGCCGATCCAGAGAAGCTAAAACAGGTGTTTTTAAATGTTTTGAGCAATGCCGTTAAGTTTACAGAGTCGGGCAGCATTAATATATCTGTGCGGCTAGAATCGAGGACTAATTCTGGTAATTCTAACGGCAGTGGTGAAAGTACGACTAGCCCGATCGGTCAAAGCGATTGGGTGGTGGTGACAATTAAAGATACGGGAATTGGTATTGATCCCGAGCACCAGCAGAAATTGTTTCAACCTTTTGTGATGGCTGATGGTTCTACAACTCGCAGGTTTGGCGGTAACGGTTTGGGCTTGGCTATCTCCCGAAGGATAATGGAATCTATGATCGGAAGCATTACCCTGCACAGCGCGGGCGTGAATCAAGGTACTACGGTGATGATTTCTTTGCCTGTCAATCAGCAGTCAAGTTTTTATTTTCACAGCCCAGACTTAGTAACGGAAAAGGGAAATGTCAAAAGTTGAGGAGTGATTTTCCCACTCTAAAATCTAAAATCTAAAATCTAAAATCTAAAATGGTATTAGGGGCTGTCCCCCGAGTTTGAGGGATTTGCTCAAAGTGCTGAGAATGCGGATTAATTCGACGGAAGCCGCGCCCGAAGAGGTAAGACAGGGGGTATTTGTTTGCACGCAGTTGAGGAAGCGATCGCACACTCTCCTCAGCGGTTCTACTTGTTCTAAACTCAACACTTCGCGATGTCTGAGGCTTGTTCGCTGCGGCGCGTGAAGCGAAGCTATCCCGTAGGGAATCGCACTTTCCCAAAAATTATTCTCTTCGCCCCCCAAATCCGAATTACCGCGCTGCACAATCAGGGGAGTTTCTGGCGACATTTCATCAAAAATCAAGGTTCCCAAACTGCCAACAACTGTTAAGCGCCGTTGTTTGTCGGGATTTAGCCAGCACAGGTGAATAAATGCTTGAAATCCATCGGGATAGGTAAGCGTTACCCAAACTAAATCGGCTAGTCCTTCTGAATGATTAGCAGTTATCCGTGAAGAAGCAAATTGATTTTGTATTTCTGCTGCTACTTCTTTATTTATTCCCTCTTCCCTCTCCATTCTTGCTTCTTCCTTCGGAAATACAGTGCCGATCGCGCTTACTTCAATTGGCGTTTGTTCCAACCAAGTATTGAAAATAGCGATATCGTGAATAGCCAAGTCCCAAAGGG
This sequence comes from Microcoleus sp. Pol11C3, assembly GCF_036701485.1. NCBI lineage: Bacteria > Bacillati > Cyanobacteriota > Cyanophyceae > Oscillatoriales > Microcoleaceae > Microcoleus > Microcoleus sp. Pol11C3. The sequence continues at coordinate 17,047 of NZ_JAUBQW010000069.1, forward strand.
CATCAACGTCGTGCCGCACCGGTTCAAAATGGGTGCGTTGGGCGTAACCGTAGCGCAATTTTCCGAGTTGATGTTGTTGAATAACTCTTTGGCCTCGATCGACTGCTGGATGAAATAGATAAGTGTGGTCAACGAAGAGTTGCCGCTGCTGTTTTTCGGCTAATTGACAGAGTTCTATTGCTTCAGTGAGGTTGAGGGCGAGAGGTTTTTCTGCTAAAACGTGGTAGCCTTGTTGCAGCGCTGCTGCTGCGAGGGTGTAGTGTGTGGAAGCTGGAGTGGCGATCGCCACAGCTTGCAGTCCCGGCAAGGCTTGCACTTGAGACAAATCGGTAGCTAGAATCACCGAGGCATCCAGATTAAACTGTGTTTGAACGGCCGCCAATGAATCTCGATTCGGGTCTACCACCGCTAAAACTTGGCTGTTGGGATGTTCGAGAAAGTTGCGAATTAAGTTAACTCCCCAGCGACCTGCACCCAATACAGCTATTCCGATTTTCATTAATTATAATTTCAAAAATCGCACAGGAATTATAGCATATTTTGTTATTATTATCTATGTTTTAATTCAAAAAAATCACTGTTGACTGTTGGGAGTAGTTATTGGTTATTGGTTATTGGTAACAGCTAACAAATAACCAATCACTGATAACACCAGCCAACAGTCAACAGTCAACAGTCAACAGTCAACAGTCAACTGACTACCAACTAATTTATTGAAAGCTGCCTGAGCCGCTGCTTGTTCGGCCGCTTTGATCGATCGACCTTTTCCCTCTGCTACCAACTTTCCCTGAATGAGAACTTCTGCGGTAAAACGATCCTCCCCACCCTGCACAGTCCCGGTTTCTTGGACGCTATATTTGGGCAAAGTTTTGTATTTCCCTTGAGTCAACTCTTGGAGAGCGGCTTTGTAGTTTTGGCGGGCCGGATCGCTGCGGATTTCTGTCGCTAAGCGTTGAAAGTGAGAATCTAGCCAAGGGCGAATTAATTCTAAGCTATGGGTACTCAAATAAAGCGCAGCCAGTACCGCTTCCAAAGCATCGGCCAGTCGGGGTTCGGCGCCTGTTTTGTCCGAGGCGGCACTGCTGGAAACAATTAAATAGCGATCGAACCCGTAACTTTCAGCGATTTTAGCAAGAATGCGATCGCTCACCAAGATCGATCGAATAGCAGCAAATTCCCCCACTGTACAGTCAGGATAAATCTCAAACAACAATTCCGACGCCGCCAGCCGCACGACTGCATCGCCGACAAACTCTAGTTGCTCGTAATTTGCCTTAGCTGACGCGCTCGCATGAGTCAAAGCTAAATCGAGGAGATGCCATTTTATCGAAGCATCCTTCGTCAGTCCTAATTTTTGAATTAATGTTTCAAGTTGCTTTTGGCGACCCGGATAAATCATACCATTTGAGATTTGAGATTTGAGATTTGAGATTTGAGATTTGAGATTTGAGAATGACGGATGACGGATGACTATCCGGATTTCGAGCTTGTCAAAAGTTGCATTATTTTTTTAAACTTGTATCAGATTCATATTAATAATTTTTTTTATTTGAAAAACTCAATATTCCTCCGGGTGCTTATGGTGCACCTTACCCAAAAGCAGTGCACACCTTTCCCAACATAAAACAGGTCGAAAGGATTTGTTTACCTTATATCCCAAGCGGTAATTTTAATTAAATGGGGGGAAAAAGTCGGACATAAGCCGGGTTCTGTTCTCTCCACTGCAAGCAGTTTTCGAGGGCAGTTATCTATCTGGGACGCCTGTTACCAAACGCCTCAAGCGGTACCAAAAAACGGAACTGGTAAAAAACCAACCATAGTCCCTCCGACCTTGCTCCCAACTGGGGTTTACCGAGCCAGCACCTCTCGATGCTGCTGGTGCGCTCTTACCGCACCTTTGCACCCTTACCCCCTAACACTTTGCGATTTTCGATGCTTGATTTTTGATTCAATCTCAAATCTCAAATCTCAAATCAGGGGGCGGTATCTTTCTGTGGCACTATCCTCACGATCGCTCGCACTGGGCGTTACCCAGCAAGTTTAGTTTTTCGGGAGCCCGGACTTTCCTCAGACCAGCTTTCGCCAATCCGCAACCGCCTGCGCCTACTTTTTCCCCAGATTTATTGTACAGGAATTGAACCATCTTCCGACTAAAATCTAGAAAGGTATTACCTAGAGTTGCATTTTTTTTGAACTGGCATAACAAACATATCAACGCCGTATCCCGAAAAATATCGTGTCGAGCGATCGGATTTGATATGAGTCCCGAACTCAGTCATCTTTAATAGTAGAAAAGTTTTCAAACCAGCCGCGCCGCCAAAAGAAGTAAACTAAACCCGAGGCGATCGCTACCATCAGCGCCCAACAAAGCGGATAGCCAAAATACCAATTCAGTTCTGGCATATTCAATGGAGATTTCTCTGTATTGAAATTCATCCCGTATACTCCCGCCACAAAAGTTAGAGGAATAAAGATACTCGAAATCACCGTCAGCAACTTCATGATTTCATTCATTTTATTGCCAACCGAAGACAAGTAAACATCCATCAAACCCGAAGACAACTCTCGATAGGTTTCGACCATATCCATCACCTGCACCGTGTGATCATAACAGTCGCGCAGGTAAATTCGCACCTCGGGACTAATCAAATCACTGCTATCTCGAATCAAAACATTAATTGCATCCCGCTGCGGCCAAATGGCGCGGCGCAGAGTCAGCAATTCTCGCCGGATTTTATAGATTTTTTCCAGGGTGTTGCGGGTGGGGTTCACCACCACTTCATCCTCTAGTTCTTCAATGCGCTCTCCGTAAACTTCTAATACAGGGAAAAATCCATCTATAATCGAATCTAGAAGAGTATAAGCCAGATAATCGGCTCCGTGCTTGCGAATACTTCCTTGTCCTTTGCGAATGCGATCGCGCACGGGGTCAAAACAATCATAGTCCGGTTCTTCCTGAACAGTTAACAGGTAATGCTTGCCCAAAATAAAACTTACTTGTTCTTTATGAAAAGTATCTAATTTTGGGTGCACCATCACCATCCAAGCAATGATTAAAATGTGATTTTCGTAATCTACAACTTTAGGGCGCTGGGGAACATTAACTACATCTTCCTGAGCCATTAGGTGTAAATTAAACACTTCGCCCATTTGTCGCCAAGTTTCTTTGTTTCCCAATCCCAACATATCAACCCAAGAAACCGATTCTGTATCTAAATACGCAGCAGCTTCTTGAGGATTTGCCAAATTGGCGCGACTTGCGCCTGTTTCGCAATAGTCAATTAATACAATCTCCGGAGGCGGCGCATCTGGTTCTAAGTCGAGAGTTCCCGGCGGAGCCCCCGGATCGTCATAAAAATAGTCAACATAGGAATCATCATCATCTTCTTTAATTTGTTTGGGAACGGCACTAGAAGTATGTATGCTTTTGTATACCATGCTAATATTCCTGACTTTTAGAACCTTTAATTAGATTATCATTTTTGTCGTGCAACTACCAATTATCAATGACTCCTTACCTCTGCCGAATTGGAATCTCGATCGCAAATTCAGTTCCCTCTCCGGGCGCGGAAATGCACTGCAGCGTTCCTCCGTGTCTTTCCACCACAATTTGATAGGAGATAGACAGTCCCAAGCCTGTACCTTTGCCTACTGGTTTAGTAGTAAAAAACGGGTCAAATACCCGACATTTAACAGACTCTGCCATTCCACACCCGTTATCGGAAATTACGATCGCCACCCGATTATTTTCCAACACCTCCGTGCGAATCCGAATCCAAGGTAATGTGTTGCAACTTACAGGTAAACTAGCAAAATCTTGCCCTTCCTCTTCCGAATAACTCGCCAATTCCAACTTCCTATGCCTGACATCCGCTAAAGCATCAATAGCATTATTTAAAATATTCATAAACACTTGATTTAACTGTCCCACGTAGCACTGTATTGGCGGTAAGTTTCCATATTCTTTAACTATTTGAATATGACGATTTCTGCCATTTTCTTTGATCTTGTGTTGCAAAATTAACAGAGCACTATCTATTCCTTCGTGAATATTAACACGCTTAAGATCTGATTCTTCTAGGCGGGAAAAATTACGCAAAGAGATAACTATTTGGCTAATTCGCTCTGCTCCGGTTTGAATTGAATTCAGCAGGTGCGGGAAATCCTTTTTCATGAATTCCAGTTCTATTTCTTCTGCCAAATTTTGGATGACAGCAACAGGTTCCGGGTAGTGTGCTTGGTACAAACTGCACAGTTCCAGCAAGTTTTTGGCATACTCACTAGCGTAAGTGATATTACCGTAAATAAAACTGACAGGATTATTGATTTCGTGAGCAATTCCGGCCACTAGCTGTCCCAAACCCGACATTTTTTCCGCTTGAATTAGTTGAGCTTGAGTCCGCCCTAATTGTTTCAATGTTTGCTCTAGCTGGTGATTTTTATGTTTTAATTGAGCCTCGGCTTGTTTGCGCTGGGTAATATTGCGGGCGATAGCGATCGCTTGATTCGAGTTAAAAGGCAGCAATCTCGCTTCATAAGTTTCTTCTCCTGTCGGCAGGGCTAGCGAATACTCGATATTAATTGGAGTTCGATTTTCTGAAACTTCAATCATTGCCATCTCGAACTGGCTGGCGGCGGTTTTCGGCAATATATCGGTCATTCGTTTGCCCACAAAATACTCGGGACTTAGGTACAAATCCGCAGAATTTCCTGACAAGTAATCCAAAATAATGCCGTCAGCATTGAGGCGGAAATACAAATCGGGCAGTGCCATAAAAACAGATTCCAACTCGGAAGTTTTTTGGCGCAATGCTTCTTGGGCGCAGTAGCGATCGCTAATATCAAAAATCACCCCGTCCAAATAGCAAACGTTTCCCTCTGCGTCGAATACAGGAGAACCTTTATCCCACACCCATTTAACCGTGCCGTCTGCTGCTAGCAAGCGGTATTCCAAGTTATAAGACTCTTTGTTTTCTATGCCTTGCCGAATAGTTGCTTCTACTTTTGCCAAATCTTCCGGGTAAATAATACTAGCAAAAGTCCGGCCTCTCCTGTCCAAAAGCCAAATAAAATCGGCCGCAGGGTAGCCGGTTAATAAGTACACGGCCTCGCTAATAAAATTAGTCGAAAAATCGCACTTCCAGCGATAAACTACTCCGGGAATATTAGCTACCAAAGACCTAAATCTTGATTCACTTCTACGCAAAGCTGCTTCCGATTCATGTCGTTCTGTAATATCGTGAGCGAAAGCTAGCACTGCAAATACATTACCTTCAGCGTCGCGCAGGGGAAGTTTTTGGGTATCAAAAATATGTACTGAACCGTCAGCAATAGTTGCCGCATCGCAGGGATTGTGGATGATGTCGCCGGCCAGTACAGCAGAGTCGTCTGTGCGGAAGCCTCGGATATTTTGGGCGGAATTCCCAAACACTAGATCTTCTGAAAATCCTAATTCTAAATCGGATTGGCCAATTATTTCTTCTACTGTTTTCCCGATCGCTTGAGCGAAACTCCTGTTTGCCAAAATATAGCGAAAATTTTTGTCTTTGGCAAAAATCCAGTCGCTGGTTTTGTCTATTACTGTGCGTAGGAGTTGTTCGGAACGTTCGGTTTTTTCCAACGACGCCTGCAGTTCTAGTTCTAGGCACTTGCGAGCAGTAATGTTTTCAAAAGCAACACCGACGCAGTTGTTGGGTAATGGAAAAGCTTTAATAGAAAAAGCGCGAGTTATTCGGCCGCCTTCATCGCAGTCAATATCTTCAAGTTCTACGGCTTTCTGGGTGCGAATTACCGAAGCAAATGCTTGGGGAATGTTTTTCGATCGCAGGTGGGGAAAAATCTCGTCAATTGTCATTCCCAAAACATCAGCCATTTCTAATCCCGTAAATAGGGTAGCAGCGGGATTGGAGGCGATCGCCCTGAGAGTGCTGTCATCGTCTATATTTTCCAAATGGTAGACGTACAAACCAATTTGCATATTCTCCACAATTTGGTCGTAGAGGCGCACGCTTTCGTCTACCTGCCTGCGTTCGGTAATATCTTCAGTAATCCCCAAAACGTACTGAGGACGGCCTGCCGCGTCGAGAATTGGCACTTTGCGGGTGTGCAGTATTCTCATACCTTTATGGCGAGTTTGGATCGGCTCTTCCGCTATGTCTTTAACAGTAGATTGGTTATGCTCACCGGTCAATATTTCCCTGTCTTGAGCTGTGAAAACATCAGCTTGTTCTTTGGGGTAAATATCGTAGTCATTTTTGCCGATCGCCTCTTGAGAGGTAACACCTGCGATCGTTTCTCCCGCTTTATTCCACAGCACAAATTTCAGCGAAGAAGCATCTTTAGCAAAAACTCCCACCGGCAGATTTTCTACTACGGAATTGAGGAATCCTCTAGCTGATTTTAATTCAGCTTCTGCACGCTTGCGTTCGATGCCTAAAGCAATGACATCGGCAACCGATGCTAAAGTTTCCTGAAAGGGTGCTGTCAGCGGCTGGCAACTAATAATTACCATGACTCCCACCAGCCGTTCTTCGACTATCAAAGGGTAGCCGGCGAAGGTAAAAATTTGCTTAGGTATGGGGCAATTAGTCGGCTTTTGGCTGGTGTTGAGAATTGCTACTTCGGAACTGTGTGGCGATGTTGCTTTCGGGGATTCTTCCTCTGGGAGTCCAAAGTTATTCAGTTCAAATCCGCAGTTAAATTCGGGTTTTTGCTGTTTGGCGATCGAGTTAACCTTACTGTCAATAAACCTAGCCCGATCGTCTGTGCGACTGTATATTCCCGAGGCTGCTTGCAATTCCCAAACATTATATTGAGAGTTGAAAGTCCAAATTTCAGCCGAAGCGACATCAAGATTCTGCACCATTGCCTCGCAGCAGGGAAGCAGGATATCTTGAGGGTGTTTGGTGAGGGCAATACCAACATCGGCTACCATTGCTGTGAGGCGAGAAGCTTGGGCTTTTTCTGCTTCCAACCGTTTGCGATCGGTGATATCTTCCACCAAAGAAAGCACGGTAAAAGTGTCGCCGCTGCGAATAATCGAGTTGAACCAGCGACACCAAATTACCTGTCCGCTTTTAGTATAGTTGCGATTAATTGAAGTATTGCCGTTGCCAGTGGCTAGTTCAAGCTCGATCGCGCTTATAGCCTCTCTATCTTCCTCGCAAACCAAAGCCAAATCGCCGAACTGCTTGCCCATCATATCATCGGATGTCCAACCAAAGATTTCCTCGGCGCGTTTCGACCACTGAACGATCCGAAAATCTTCATCCCAGCCCACCATTGCCAGGGGACTGTTAGCTGCATTCAACCACAGTAAATGGTTCGATCGGCGCAACTGTTGAGTTTTCTGCTGCTGCCAGCGGTAGTGCCTGGTGATATCTCTACCGACGCCCAAAACCCGCATCTGCTTGCTAGAGGCATCCACCGCTGGCGTATAAGCAGTTTCGTAAATTTTAATCCCGCCGTCTGCCGCCGTCACCTCATGAATTGCCAGCCGTTTTTCCCCGGTTATAAATACTTGTTGCAGGCAGGCATCAATCTGCGAGATTATATTTTTGACAGCAGCATTATTGGGATATAATTTCAATAATTCCTGATTAGTTTTGTTGAGTATTTCAGCAGGCTCCAATCCCATCCAAGCCGCAGCAATAGGATTGATCGATAAATAATTTTGCTGTCGATCGCACTCTAGGAAAGCATCAACAGAGTTAGAGAAAAAAGACTGAAACGAGTTGATAACTTCCTGCATGGGTATTTTTTCATGAGAAAAGCTTATTATTATGGAAACCTCGTGTCTAAAGACCGATCGAGGAAACACTCATCAGGCCGTTTTCACAGCCTTGAATATTGATTATTGCTACAGGGGGATACTTGGTCTATTGGTACTTTTGTGATCTGTTTTCAACGGAACAATTACCGTTTCAAACATTTCACGCGCGATCGCATAGCAGCTTGGGCTTACACCCATATTTTTGATAACGTCATCAGTTAAGACGATAGCTAGTCAACTCTCTCTTTTGATTAGGGCATAAAGCTCCATCTCTTCCGAGGGGGGTGCTGACTTGCAAGTTAAGCTCTAAAATTTTCCTAAAGTTAGTCTAACCCACTCAAATCTTTTTGGGCACTTTACTGCTGCGTTTCCAGGTGCAATTTTCGGCGCTGTTGCCTATCATACAAAAATTTTCAATAAATAGTATTTTTTGGAATAGAGGTTAATTACAGCAGATGCTCTTTTTTTAAACCAGACCCAGCGGAGACAAAAGCGAGATGTAGAGACGGGGAGACGAGGATGTGGGCAGAGGTTCTCATCCACAACCTGCGAGAAAAATGTTTAAGAAATGCCGGAAAGCTTACCGATTCCCAATTCCCGATTAGCAATTCCCAATTCCCGATGCCCAATTCCCAATTCGGTAATCTGAAAGCGGTTTGGCAGTAAGCCCAGCAATGAACGCAAGCCGTGCAAAGCCATGTAACATAAAGATTGCGATATTTTTAATATGTAATATGGAACTATTAGATACCTTGATTGTGGGTGCGGGTATTAGCGGTTTGAGTTTGGCGCACGCACTTCACAAGGAAGCAACGAGTGAATCGCCGCGGGCGATTTTAGTCGCTGAGAGTCAGGGACGTGTGGGCGGGAACATCACCACTGTGAGAGCGGGGGGGTTTCTCTGGGAGGAGGGCCCGAATAGTTTTTCGCCGACGCCAGAATTGATGAAGTTGGCTGTGGATGTGGGATTGAAGCAGGAGTTGATTTTTGCCGATCGCAAATTGCCTCGTTATGTTTATTGGCAAAAAAAGCTGCAACCGGTGCCTATGACTCCACCGGCGATGATTCAGTCTCAGTTACTGAGTTTTCCGGGAAAACTGCGGGCGTTGTTCGGGGCTTTGGGGTTTGTTGGGCCGGCAATGGGTGCTCGACTTTCGCAGCAGGGTGACGAGGAAACTGTTTCTCAATTTTTCCGCCGTCATCTGGGGACAGAAGTGATGCAGCGGTTGGTGGAACCTTTTGTTTCTGGGGTTTATGCCGGCGATCCGCAACAACTTAGCGCGGCGGCGGCTTTTGGCCGGGTAGCAAAGATGGCGGATGTGGGTGGCGGGCTGGTGGCGGGGGCGCTGCTTTCTGCTAGGAAAAGACCGAAGAAAATGCCCGCAGACCCGAATGTTCCTAAGACTAGACCGGGGGAGTTGGGGTCGTTCAAACAGGGGTTGAAGGCTCTGCCAGAGGCGATCGCTGCTCAATTGGGCGATCGACTGAAACTCAACTGGCACCTGAAGAGCCTCCAGCGTACAGAACGCGAAACTTATATTGCTGAATTTTCCACGCCCGATGGGCCCCAACAAGTTGAGGCGCGCACCGTGGTTTTGACAACGCCGGCTTACGTTACAGCCGATTTGTTGCAGCCTCTGCAACCCCAAGTTAGCAGCGCTTTACAAGCTTTTACTTATCCTACGGTTGCCTGCGTTGTATTAGCATATCCGCAGTCTGATATCAAAGGTAAATTAGTAGGTTTTGGAAATTTAATTCCGAGGGGGCAGGGAATTCGCACTCTGGGGACGATTTGGACATCAAGTTTATTTGCCGATCGCGCGCCTGCAGGGTGGCAAACTCTCAGCAGTTACATCGGCGGGGCTACTGATTCGGAAATTGGCAATCTCGACTCAGAAGAAATCGTTCGGGAGGTGCACCGAGATTTGTCTCGAATTTTGCTGAAACCCTCGGCGGCGCAGCCGAAAGTTTTGGCGGTGAATGTATGGAAGCGGGCGATTCCTCAGTACAATTTGGGTCATTTCGATCGCCTGCAACAAATCGATGAGGGTTTAAAATCTTTGCCTGGGGTGTATTTGTGCAGCAACTACGTGGGCGGAGTGGCTTTGGGAGATTGCGTGCGAAGGGGTTTTGAGCGTGCACGAGAAGTGGGCGAGTATTTGCAGAACAAACAATCAGATACTCGATCGAGCTGAATGATTTTGTGGGGAGGGCGGGTTTACAAATATCGAGTAGGTTAATCCGAGATATTGGTGAACCCGCACCTACAGCCTTCTGCCTTCATATCCGCTGCCCAATGCCGAATGTTACTAGGTTGTGGGTTCAAACTTGTAACCCACGCCTCGGACGGTTTGAATCATCGGCATTTGATTGGGATCTAGTTCAATTTTGCGGCGAATTTGACCTATATGGACATCCACCACGCGATCGGCTCCTACATACTCGTAGTCCCACACTTCATGCAGCAATTCTGATCGCCTCCACACGCGACCGGGTTTGCTGGCCAAACAGTACAGCAGGTCGAATTCTAAAGCAGTCAAAGCAAGTATCTGACTGCCGAGAATTACCTCGCGGCGAACCGGATCTATTAGTAGCTCTCCAAAAGTAAGAGTTTGTTGTTCGGCGGGAGTAACAATGCGTTTGCGCTTCAAAATTGCTGCAACGCGAGCTCCAATTTCTACAAGACTAAAAGGTTTAGTAATGTAGTCGTCAGCACCTTCGGCAAACCCTTTCATTTTGTCAGCTTCATCGGTTCGGGCAGTCAGCATCAACACAAACACGCCCGTGCGTCTTTGCATTTCTTGACACAGTTTATAGCCAGTTGTATCAGGTAAATTTACATCTAGAACTACTAAGTCAGGATTGAGTTGCTCAAATAATTCCAGACCAGTCTGACCGTCCTGGCCAGACTCAACTTGATAACCTTGCTGGCTCAAAAAACGGTGAATTAAATTTCGGATTGCCGGGTCGTCATCAACCACAAGGATTTTTACAGGGGCCATGACCACAAGTTTGCTTGAAGAATTAGGCAAGAATATTCAGCCATAATAATAGAAAACTGGATACAAATCTTGAAAAAATTGAGCTTTTAATAGTTATAGCCATATTTATAACCTACGCAAGATTTCAGGCAATAAATCTCCGGGAACTTTGGATAAGGCTAAATTTTGGCCTGGCAGCCCACATTCACTATAGAAAGCTCTAATCGTTTTGACAATATAGCTCAATGCTGTTTGCCTGGAATCAGCCACTTGGGAGTTAGCCGGGGCTTGTAGGTTGAGTTTATCCCCATATATTAACCCTTTGTCATTGAGATGTTGTCCCCATTCGGCGCACACTTGCAACTGGTGGTGTAGTGCTGCTTCTAGATGGCTTGTCTGTGCGACTTTGTTGGCGGCGAAATGTGGGTCGGTGGCTAGTTGATAGTGGGCTAGTCCGAGATTGTTGCGGGCGGCCAAGGCGTCAAAGGTGAGTTGGGTTCGATCGATCTCTCCGGCGATATCCAGGGCGGCTTCGTAGGCGGTAATCGCCTGCTGCAATGATTCCGTCCGCGCCTGTTTCTGCTGAAACTGGTTCGCCAAATGCCAATAAGCGGTACCGAGATTATTGTTGGTGGCGGCTGCTGCTGCGGGTACTAATTCTCGGGTGCGGTATTTCAATGCTTCGCGGTAGGCCTCAATCGCCTTGACTAGCAGGGGTTCTGAGGGTTCGTGCTGGGCGAGGTTCCAGCAGGCGGTACCGAGGTTGTTTTGCACTCCGGCATAGTTGAGGGGTTCTCGTTCGGGACTGTAGCAGGAGAGGGCTTGGGTGTAAGCTACGATCGCGCTTTTGAGATATACGATCGGCTCACCATCTTGGGCTAAATTCCAGTATGCTGTTGCCAAATTATTCTGAGCAGCAGCGTACTGCTGAGGCTCCACAGCGGGGTCTAGATCGAGCAGCGCTTGTTGGTAAGCTGCAACTGCGTGCTGCAAGTTCTCTGTCTTGTCTCGATAGCGGGCTAAATCGGCCGAAGCGATGCCCAAATTTTTGTTTAATCTAACGCGGGTTTGGGGTACGGTTTCGCCATCTGTTCGGTTCAAACCTTCAAGGTAGAGGGCGATGCTGCGTTCAAGGCTGGATACTGGATCTGAGGCGTTATGCTGCGTGCGATCGCGCGATAGCATCCAATAGAGAGTGCCGAGATCGTTAAGCAGATCGGAAATTGGCGGTAGGCTGTTGGACTCCTGGGCGTACTGAGTTAAATTTTGTGTCAATTGGGCAATCAGCCGCGCGCATTCTTCAGTTAGTGGTTGATTTTGCTGCGAGTTGCTGTCAACGTCGAGATACGCAATCACTTGTTCGATCGCGCGAATGGCGATTGTCAGGTTCTGCTGTGAAGCGTCTCCGCCCAGAATGCGATCGCGGTAGTAATTCCCCAAACTGTGATAAGCCAAAGCCAAAGCTTCGCAAGAACACTGATGTTCTTGCAGCAGTTCGATGTATTGCAGAGTTTGCAGTGGCAGAAAATTGTCTTCCGATGCGGCATCATTTTCTGCTTCCAAATCCTCAGAAGCCGCTGCTAGCACCAAATCAGCCAGTTGGACGGAGTTAGAATCAGGCGCTGGGGACGGGGGATGGGAAATTGGGGATTGTTCGTTCTCTGTCTGTTGGACGGAGTTAGAATCAGGCGCTGGGGACGGGGGATAGGAAATTGGGGATGGTTCGTCGGGAATTGGGGATTGTCCAGACAAAGAAGATATTAAAAGTTGGTTGCCAAAGTCTCCGCTGTCCCGCAGGTTTCGCAAGTCTCCTGAGTGCCCGAAGTCATCAAAGTGCGCGAAGTCTCCCTTAGCTGGAGTTGGTTCGCCTTCAAACTCAAATACTCCGGTTCGCCAGTGCCAAAATTCTGGGGCCGATTGCTCGATCGAACTTAGCCAGGGGCGCGACACCCACAGCAACAGAGTAGACTCGCACATTTGCAGGTTTGCTTCGATGTCTCTCAAATAGCTCAGGAACGACCACTGCACTGCTGCTGACTGCCTGGTCAGGTGTTCTGCCCCGAGAATTTGAAATCCCGGCAAAGGGCTGTAGTTGCCCCTGTTTTGCGGCGGTAGGTGGTGGGTCAGCCACGCGGCGATCGAACCCCAAGGATTTGGATCGCTCAAGTCGAGTTCCAAACTGACAAATCGGGGGTAGTCGATCGGGGAGCGAGGATCTGAGCCTGCGCTCTCTGCAGCTAATTCTGTCTGCAAGCGGGCTGCCAGACAGTCCCGCAGGCACAAGTCGTCGCAGGCGGCAATAAAAATTTGACGGCGTAAATTGAGGTCGATCGCCTGTTTCAAGCGTTGGTAGATCAGCTTGTTCGAGCTAGAAACTTTTTGGGAAGGAATAGACATCAGGAGCAGCCGATTTTAGATTTTAGATTTTAGGTTTTAGGTTTTAGATTTTGGATTGTAGATTTTAGATTGTAGAGTTGAGAGTTGAAATCTCGATCGCTCATAACTCACAACTAAGCCCCGAAGGCAGTCAATCGCACCGGTGATGACTAAAGGATTGTAGATTTTCAATTGGCAATTTTATGTGGGTGACCAACCAGTGTGATTAAGTGCAACCCAAGTCCCTGAAGCTGACAGCCGAGAGGAAAACACCAAATTTATGCTGGTCTTATTTAGCTTTCCAGCTCGCTCGGCACGCTTCAGGATTGTCGCAACTACCTGCTTTGTATTGAAACACAAAAACCATGTTTCCTTGGGAAAGGAAAACATGGTTTCTCGAAGGATTATTTAAAATTGCGATTTGAAGCAGCTTTGAGTCTCAGGCCAGTTTTCAGACGGAGGCAGCCACGTACACCAAACCGGCGACTAACATGGCGGCTGCAATACCCATGATGATGTAGTTCCGCTGCTGGTTCTTGTTAGGAGGTACGGCTTCATACACCTTCGGCTCTTTAGCAAAGTTGTTCAGGCGTCCATCGTCATCTTTGATGTAAGGCATCAGTCACAATCCTTAATATTTTTGATGCTTACAACTCTACCAAAAAAGCGCCCAGGAAAATTCAGGAATTTATTTGGATGTGACAGTGCCTGTTTGGGGGGAAGAGGCGATCGCGTAATCTTTGATCGGCATTCTGCCTGCTAAGTACGCCATCCGCCCCGCTTCTGCTGCCATTCCCATTGCTTTTGCCATTGCCGGGGAATTCTGGGCATTGGCGATCGCGGAATTAATCAACAGTGCATCGGCTCCCATTTCCATTGCTCGCGCCGCTTCGCTGGGCGTTCCGATCCCCGCATCGACTACTACAGGAACATTTACCGTGTCAATAATTATTTGAATGTTGGCGGCATTGTTGATCCCTTGTCCCGAACCGATGGGCGAACCTAAAGGCATGACAGTCGCACAACCGACTTCTTCGAGGCGTTTTGCCAGCAAGGGATCGGCATTGATGTAGGGCAAAACGGCAAAACCTTCTTTGACTAATTGTTCTGCTGCTTCCAAAGTGCCGATCGGATCTGGCAGCAAATATTTAGCATCGGGAATCACTTCTAATTTGACAAAATTATTGTCTTCTTGCCCTAAAAGTTTCGCCATTTCCCGACCTAAACGAGCTACTCTAATCGCCTCATCCGCAGTTTGACAACCGGCAGTATTTGGCAGCATCCAAATTTTAGTCCAATCCAGAGCCTCTGCCAATCCTTCATGACCGGGAGCATTTGTTTGCACTCGCCGCACAGCTACAGTCACAATTTCGCACCTGCTAGCGTTGACACTTTGCTGCATTTCTGCGATGCTGCGATATTTTCCCGTCCCCGTCATCAAGCGAGAATGAAAAGTTTTGCCGGCAATAACCAGAGGTTTATCTAAAGGTGGAGTGGCTGTGTCTACTGGATAGCCAAAAATGCTGTACTCAAGTGCTTCTTCCCACTGTTTTCTACCACCCATCATCTCTTCAAGCAGCCAACCTTCTTTGATAGTTAGATCGTCGCGGGTAACAGCATATAAAATTTGCCCTACAGTAATTAATTTAGCATCTCGCGGCATATTATTCTGCAATCCCCGCGCTACAATCTCTTTAAATTCGCTGAAATGATCTTCCATTGTTCCACTCTTCCCTTGTGATGATTTGAATTTGTTCGCTGTTAACAACAACAAATATTTTTTGAATTTGCTTTTCGGTATCCCAAAACAGAGCTTGTTTGATGCCTGCGTTGATTTTCCAGACCTCGTAATTTTCTCGGTTAATGTGAAAAATAACGGTTGTTGCACCTTGCTTTTTTGCTCTACTGATGCCTTCTTGCACTCGGTCTCTGATGTTTTGGGTCTGTTCTGTCAACTCCTTAAATTCCCAAATCTGACCATCTATCTCAGCATCTGGCGTTCTCACACCCTCTGCTGCTTGCTCGCTCAACAATCTAACTCTCTTCCCTATTTTAGCCAAAACTTCAGCAATAAAGATTTCCGAATTATTAAGATTGTGTTGTGGGTGGATGAGGACAAATCCGCCAGCTATCTCATCAAAATAATATCTCTGATATTCGGGTGCTGCATTTTCGTAGATGGCTCTGCTGGTCTCGATATATTCTGAATTCACCGCTATTATACTCTGAATGGATTCCGATCGCCGAAAATTAAATGTATGAAAGCAACTGTTGAGCAACTGGCTAAAATTGGAATATTTGCCAGCTTAAACCAAACTGAATTAGAGCAATTGCAAGAACACACCGCAATTCGGAGTTACCGACAGGGAGAAGTTGTGATGTATGAGGGCGATCGCATCCCCGAAAAATTATACACTCTTTTGAGCGGTTCTCTGCGGGTTGCAAAAACAGCGGCGGCGGGCAAAGAAACAATTCTCCGCACTTTATTTCAGGGAGATATTTTTGCCGCACCTGCTTTGCTAGGCAACGGCATTGCCCCCGCAACGGTGACAGCAGAAACTGATGTGGAAGTTCTTACCACAGAACGGGAAGTTTTGCTAGCAGCAATTCGGGAAAATCCTGAGATTGCTTTGCGAATATTGGCGGTGTTTAATCAGCGGTTGCAGCAACTGCACGAGACAGTGCACGGTTTGGTGTCGGAAAGGGCGATCGTGCGGCTGGCACGATTTATTCATTACTTTGCCGTCGAGCAAGGTACGAAAATTGCAGATAATAGTGTATGTTTAGAAAAACGTTTTCCCTACTATCAAATTGCTCGCAGTATTGGAATTACCTACGAAGAATGCGTGCGGTTGTTTAAGAAACTCAAGCCGTTTGTATCCTACAGTCGAGGCGGTAAAATTATTGTATTGGATTGGGAAAAATTGGAGGATGTCGCCTCGGGAGATGAAATCGACTAAATGTTAACATCCCAATTATTGTAGGGCTGCTTTCACAAACAATATTTGCTTAGCGGGTGACAAGGCACCTCTAGTCTAAACAGGACAAAGGTTTGAGAGAATGGTAAGGTAAAAAAATAAGGAG
>NZ_JAUBQW010000287.1:0-1886 GCF_036701485.1 Microcoleus sp. Pol11C3
CTATCCTTTCTCTGCGCTGTGCTTATCTCAATGGTCAACTTTCCGCTTGATGTATTTGCAAAAGTGAGATGCACCCAATTCACTCTTTGTGGAACAGGCCGGAAAGCCTGTTGTTGACAATGATGCAAGATGTGAGATGAATGCTATTTACTTAGTGCCGTAATAAAAGGCAATTTCTTTCTCTTTCAGCGGTGCAAAGTTGGCCGCAACCAGCATTTTATCGAGTTCCTCTTGTCCGATGTGTTTGACACCGATTCGGACAATGCGCGATCGCATGGTATTCGACACGCCACTGCGCTGTCTCCCGGCTTCTAATCCCATCACTTGCTCGTACAGGTCTAATTTTGCCTTGGGAATCGGAGTGCCGTCAAAGTCGATTCCAGATGCGATCGCCACATCGATCGCATCTGCACCAGTTGTAGATTGAGCCGCTGAGTTTGTTTTTTCAGACATTGTGCTGTGTTATCAAAGTTTGCTGTGCAAGCATTTTATCAGAGAAACTGCTACATAAATTATTCAATCTAAAATCTAAAATCTAAAACCGATTGACTTCCCTCAAATCGACATTTCCGCCGCTGACAATCACGCCAATCCTCCCATTTTTCGCCTGCACAACACCTGACAACAAAGCGGCCGCTGCTAACACTCCCGTCGGTTCCACAACTATCTTCATGCGTTCCCACATAAAAAACATTGTCTGGCGAATAGCGTCTTCGGAAACTGTTGCCATATCGTCCACATAATGCAGCACAAAAGGAAAGGTTAATTTCCCCAAAGATGGCGTGCGCGCACCATCAGCAATCGTATCCGGGTTAGTCACTGTGTGCAGCGTTTTCGTGCGGAACGATCGCGTCGCATCGTCTGCTTGTTCCGGTTCTACCCCGATTATTTTACACTGCGGAGACAAAGTTTTTGCTGCGATCGCGCATCCCGACAGCAAACCCCCGCCACCGCAACAAACTAACAGCAAATCCAACTCCCCAACTTCTGCGATTAATTCCAGCGCTGCCGTACCTTGTCCCGCAATCACCCGCGCATCATCATAAGGAGGAATAATTATCAAGTGTCGTTCTGCGCCAATTTTGGCGGTGAGGTCTTCCCGCAAAACTTGAGTGCGATCATATAAAATAATTTCTGCACCGTAGCCGCAAGTCGCCTCTTGCTTGACTTTTGGCGCATCTGCCGGCATGACAACAGTAGCAGGAATTTCTAGCAACCGTGCGCAAGGGCGATCGCCTGCGCGTGATTTCCCGAAGAAAAAGTCAAAACTCCCCGCTGTTTTTCGGCTTCAGATAGCTGCATCAAAGCATTGCAAGCACCCCGAAATTTAAACGAACCCGTGCGCTGAAAGTTCTCGCACTTGAAAAATACCTGAGAATTCGTCTGTGTGTTGAAAGTTTCCGAAGTCAGCACCGGCGTCTTGAAAGCTTTACCCTGCAAGCGCTTTGCCGCCGCCTCCACATCCGCGAAACAGACTGACAAGGGATTTTCAGCAGAGAAGTGGGCACTCATAGATTTTAGATTGGGACGATCGAGGACTCTATTTGTAGGGTGGGCATTGCCCGCTTCACTCCTACCATTAAACTATAAATTTTTATCAGAAGCTGTTGCGCTTAATTGTTAAAAAAGCTGTTGACTAAAATCAAAGCTATGACAATTTACTATCAAAAAGTAAAGAGGTGTTTGTACTTGCACAGGAGAGGGATTAATGAATACAAATTTAACCACCTCCCGATTAATTGTAGGGAAACGGCACGACGCAGTGTCATGAGTTTGGGTAATATCAAATCCGTTGGCATCGGAATTATTGTAGAAGTTCACGGGGGTAGTAAAAACCCAAAAAATCTGATAAGGTGAGGCACATGGAGAAGACAGTGCCGGAATTA
>NZ_JAUBQW010000070.1:0-32942 GCF_036701485.1 Microcoleus sp. Pol11C3
CAGTATGGGGTTGTCCACGGTTTATACCTCTCTCAAAACATGAGCCTAGTTTACTTTGACTTGTGTGTACACGGTAGTTATCAAGGTGAGGGAGTAAGAAATTCACAAATGATGCGAGGATTGCTATATTTGTGTCAGCTTTCATCTGATTTTGACAACTGCCAAAGTTGCATTTCATAACAGAGATGTTGCTCAAAAAGTTGACCAGCCTCCAATCCTTCAATCACCAGCTTTTTGAACCAGCGGCGAAATATCCAGCGCAGGAATTTGTGGACGGGGGGAACTGTGATCGCAATCAAATCGGCAACATAGATCATAGTATTTAGTCCATATCTGCGGAAAGTATCGACATACAAATCGATGGTTGGCAAAATATGAGCGGAAATATCCTCACTTTTTACTAAAGTGAATCCAGCCTGCTTTAATGCTGCATGAAGTTCCGTAACAACATGACAATTAGAGAACATTCCCTCTTTATAATTAGCATCAGATCGCAGCATATCAGCCAGCAAAACGTAACCGCCCTGATTGAGGATTTTGGCGGCACCGTTAGCAATATCAACAGCCGACATATACTGGCTACTTTCGCTAAAGAGAATAAGATCGTAGAAATGGGTTGCTTTGAAGTCTTCAAACCTCGTGAGGTGGAAGATTGCCCGATCGCCCGTACACTGAAGAAAGCGCTGTTGTTGGAACGGATCGGGTGCGAGCCCTTCGACTGCAAAACCTCGATCGAGCAAATAAGCCGCATTTCCGCCAATCCCGCAGCCCACATCGAGTATCGTATGAGTGCCTTTGGGGATAGCATCCAACAGTTTTACAGTATAAGCTTGCTGAGCGACGCGCAATCGTGCGAGCGTTAGTTCGTCAGCGGGCACAGGTAGGGTTTCCCAATAGCCGTAGTGAAGGTAGGGGGAATCTGTCAAGCCCAAATAGTAATTAAGCGCTGCATTTTGGTAGCGAGTTACCTTGGAAATTTCGATGGATTTTGGCTGCGGCATTCGGAAAATTTAGTAAGTTTTAGGATTTGGGGCAGAGTTGAAATTCTTCCCAGCGCTTGCATACCTGTTCATAGCACTCAACAGGAGAAATTGCCAACTTTTGCAACAAATTGATATCAATCTGACCATTGGCGATCGACAAAAATATAATTGCTGCCTTGGGTTCGTAGCTAGCAATGATTTGCAGCACATTTGAAACAGTATTTTGCTCTATTTCTAGTTGTTGCAAATAAGCAGTTGCGTGCAATTGCGAAATAAATTGCAGATCGTACTTGATAGTATCTACGCTCCAATTGACATAGCCGTTAATGGGAGTATTGATTTTGCAAGCAACCAAACCTCGTCCTTGATGCAAAAAGCCATTCCAAGCAGTATGTCCGATCGACAAAATATTCTGATGAATAAACAAGTTTTGCCAGTAGCCAAAACTACCCTGCCAAACACTATCTTCAACTCGCATTTCTTTTCATTTCCCTTAAAATAAGATACGCTTCAGAACCAGAGCAAATTACATCAGCGTTCATCTGTGTTGATCTGCTGATATCTGCGGTTAAAAAATCCCAATCCAATAATTTAAAAAATAATAAACTAACCATCATCTATACCTCGCAGATGAAAAACAACAGCTAAACAAATCGGCGGGCATTCTGACTCAGAGATGCAATGATCTCATTACAGTTGCGGGACAGCGCCGGATTCGCACCGAACTTTCCCCCTTGCGTCTGATGGCTGTTCTCCATCAGAGCCGATCGATATACAGGAAGGTTACCACTATTTGGAACATTTGACAAAAAACCGTCCGCCTATTCACCAAACTCAATATTTTCATACAAATCGGCAAGCGAAATTTCCACAGCAACAGATGTTAAACTCAGCCGATCGCCCATACAGCTATATTCCGAAAATATCCACTTATTGGCATCAGTTTTAGAGTATTGCTCCACCTGTAGCCGATATTGATCGATCAATAAATATTCCTGAAAACTAGGAATACTGCGATAAGCAGCAAACTTTTCATCGCGATCGTAAGCTCTAGTACCTTTAGACAGCACCTCAGCAATGAGCAGCGGATTGGTAATTGTATCCGTCCGTCCAGATTGCAGCTCGATCGGGCGCGCTACCACCATCACATCCGGGTAAGTATAATTATTAAACTGCGGAACCCAAAGCCGCTGATCCGAACTAAAAGTCCGATATGGTTTCCCTTTTAACGCCAGTTTCAGCGCAACAACTAAATTAGTGGTAATTTCATTGTGATCTGGTGTGCCGCCAGCCATCAGAACAATTTCCCCATTGATAAATTCATGCCGCTCCTGAGAAGTGATTTCCAATTCTAGATATTCCTCAGCCGTGTAGGTTTTGGTTTCAACGGGCGCGATCATACACAACGCTCTCCTTTAATCTACTCATTTAATTTTATCTTAAAATTTTGGCTAATTCAACAGAAAATTAGATTTTAATCATGCTAAGAAACAGGCAAGATGCCTGTTCCAAAAAGAGGGAATTTTATTGTGGGTGGGTATCCTAGCCGCCCCTGAAAGGCTGATTGAGAATGTGCAAGATGTGAGTGCGATCGCACTTAACGAACTTACCGCAACGGGACAAAGTTATAGCCAGTGCTTCCTCCTTGTTTAACTTGCACTAAAATCGGCTTACCAGCCCGATCGCCCGTGGGTAAAAACTTCACATCCTCGCTTGATCCCGGTGTTGAGAAATTCGGATTTCTGAGTGCTTGTTGCAAGCCTTCCCGCGTATTGCTTTGCCGCAAGCCAGCGATGACAGCTTGAGTCGCATCAAAACTCATTGCTGTCCGCCAATTTACTACTCCTCCCCAGCGCTGACTGGCATTTTTTGGGAAAGTGCTGCCGGGATTAGTTTCAGGATGCCAGGAAACAGCCAAAACAAGCCCGTCAATGTCTTTTTGCCCGTCTTTTAGCGTTTGAAAGGTGTAAAGAGTTGAACTGCCGTAAAGCGCCAATTTGCCTTGATTTGCACGGGCTAGATCGATCGCGCGATCGAGGCGCTCGATGTAGGGTGCTAGCATCAATCCTTCTGCTCCTTTGCTAACAGCATCGGCAATGGCATTGTTGGGATTAAATGTTGGCGCTGACAAGTCGCAGACAATAGGAACTAATCTGCCGGCTGATGCTGAAAGAGAGGCAATAAATTCATCCTTAAATGAAGCGCTGCCAGCAGCTTGAGAGTCGTAGCAGAAGGCAATATTGGCTTTGCCTGCTTGTTTGACTATATACTCTGCTAAAGGAGCAGTCGTCGAGCCACTATTTAGCACAGTCCGAAAAATATAGCTGCCAAAACCTGACAAATTATTCGTACTGCTGGTAGGTGTCACCATCACCAGTTTCTTTTCCTGATAAATTGGAGCGGCAGCTAAAGACGCAGTGCTGTCATTGTGTCCGATTACCGCTAGAATTTTCTGGTCATTTGCTAATGCTGCTGCAACTTCTTTGGCAATTTCTGGACGGTTATTGTCATTGACAATTTCCACTTGCAAACCGACACCGTTAATTCCTCCGCTAGCATTGATTTCATCTTGAGCTTGGGCGACACCTCGGAGGATTTCTTGGGCGATGTTGGGGTTGCTGCCGCTCGGCACGCTAACGGCAATTTTCAGAGAAGTGCGATCGCTTACTCTCGCATTATTCAAATAGATTACCGTTTCCGGATCGTTGCGATTTTGTTGCAGCGAAGCCTGAAATTTTTGAACAGCTTCTTTGTAATCTCCTTTGGCAAAAGCTGTAACGCCTGCTTGCTTTTCGGCTGTTGTTTGCGATGTCAGCAATATCTGATTTCCTAAACTCATGCGAGTTGCGATCGCTCCCGATGGACTCGTTCCCGATGGACTCGTTCCCGATGTAGGTGTATCTGAACTTTTGGATGCCAATAAACCGGGAAGTAACTTGTATGCGCCAAACCCCATTAAGCCGAAAATGATTATAAAAACAATGGGTGGCGGACTTTTTCTTTTGTTAGTATCTTGATACATGATTTGTGCTCCTTATTTTGATATTGTTTGGAGGCTCTTCCCCCGGGTACGCATTCCCTGGCAGAGCCTGGGAACAAGAATAATTAGTCGGATCGCACTTAACAAACTTACCGCAGCGGGACAAAGTTATAGCCAGTGCTTCCTGCTTGTTTAACTTGGACTAAAATCGGCTTACCAGCCCGATCGCCAGTGGGCCAAAACTTCACATCCTCGCTTGCTCCTGCTGTCGAAAAACTCGCATTTCTGAGTGCTTGTTGCAATCCTTCCCGCGTATTGCTTTGCCGCAAGCCAGCGATGACAGCTTGAGTCGCATCAAAACTCGTTGCGGTTCGCCAATTTACTACTCCTCCCCAGTGGCGGCGGGCATTTTCTGGGAAAGGGCTGCCGGGATTGGTTTCTGGATGCCAAGGAACGGGCAATACTAAGCCGTTAACGTCGCTTTGCCCTTCTTTTAAAGTTTGAAAGGTGTAGAGCGTAGTGCTGCCGTAGAGTGGCAATTTGCCTTGATTGATGCGAGCCAGAGAGATAGCACGATCGATGCGATCGATGTGGGGTGCTAGCATCAATGCTTGTGCTCCTTTGCTGACAGCATCGGCGAGGGCAATGTTGGGATTAAAAGAGGGTATTGAAAAGTCGCAAACAGTGGGAACTAATTTGCCACCAGCAGCAGTAAGAGAGGCAACAAATTCATCTTTAAATGATATGTTATCGGGTGCTTGGGAGTCATAACAAACCGCAATATTAGTTTGGCGTTCTGTTTTAACTACATATTCTGCTAAAGGAGCAGCCATGACGCTAATATTGGGGACTGTGCGAAATATGTAGCTGCCAAATCCAGAGAGATTATTGGCAAAGCTCGTCGGTGTCACCATTACCAGTTTTTCTTGCTGATATATCGGAGCAGCTTCGAGAGATGCGTTGCTAGCATTGTGTCCAATTACTGCTAATATATTCTGATCTTGTGCCAATGTCTTTGCAACTTCTCTGACCACTTCTGGACTGTTGTCATCGTTGACAATTTCTACTTGCAGTTTGGCGCCGTTGATGCCACCGCTAGTATTGATTTCATCCTGAGCTTGGGCGACTCCCCGGAGGATTTCTTGGGCGACATTGGGGTTGCTACCAATGGGGACGCTGACAGCAATTTTTAAGGGAGAACCTTTGCTGGCTGTGGTCTTATTCAAATAAATAATGGCATTATTCAAATAAATAATGGTTTCCGGGTCGTTGCGATTTTGTTGCAGCGAATCCTGAAAACTTTTTACGGCTGCTTGGTAATCTCCCTTGACAAAAGCTTGAACGCCGGCTTGTTTTGCGGCTGTTGTTTGGGATGTCACCAATAGCTGATTTCCTAAACTGATGCGAGTTGCGCTCGTTCCTGATAGATCTGAGCTTTTTCCCTTGAATAAACCGGGAACGAACTTGTATGCGCCAAACGCAATTAAGCCGAGGATAATAAAAACAATGGGCGGCGGACTTTTTGTTTTCTTAGTATCTTGAGACATAATTTGTTCTCCTTATTGCGATATTGTTTACTGTTTAGAAGCAGAGCCTCAGAGTATTCCCAGGCAGAGCCTGGGACGATAAAAAACATCTACAATTATTGGGTCAGTGCCTCTTCTCGTCAACGGGTAAAAGGTGTGATTGATTGTACAAATCCAGTTCTAGCAGTCGGCGAGAAATCTCGTCGTCCAGCATCATGTTGTCGAGGTCTGCTGTAAGTTTTTCAGCCGGATTTTCCGATAATTCGACTAAGGCATTGGTTTGCAAGTAGCGCTTGTGGATGGATGACTGTGCCTCTTCAAATTGCGATTGCGCTGAATCTGTACTGACGCTGCCGTTCACTTTAGCGATATCCGCTAATGCCTCATTTACTTCTGACAAATCTTTGAGGTTTTGCAGTTCCCTTTTGTAAGTTTCTAAACGCTGGCGTTCGCGATTCAATTTATCCTTATTTGCTATCAAAATTTGTTCGGATTGAGCAACTTGTCCTGCTAATGTTGGCAGCAATTTTTCAAGGGCGATCGCTTTTCCCATCGCTAAACGTGCGGCTGCTTCATTGCCGTGATAATTAGCTAGAGTTGCCTGCTGTTCTAGTTGCATAAATTCTTGACGTTTGCTGTCATATTTCTGTTTTGCTTGTTGATAGCTTGCAGAAATTTTGGCAACAGATTCAGTTAACTTAAGCACCGACTGCTGCATGGAGTGCAGCGATTCTTGGGCAACTTGCACCGCCATTTTGCTGTCAGATTCAGGGGACAATCCCCACAGCCAATTCCACACGGCTTTAAGTTTGTAACTGGCGCGATTGCCCAACAGCCCGTGAATTAATTTGAGTGCGGCCAGCGCCGCTATACCCAACACAATAAAAGCCGTCGGGTTGGGATTATTTTTCTGTGGTTTTTGTTGAGTCATTTTGCATTCTCCTTGATGAGTTTACTCGGCAATTTTTGGTGTGAATCGAGCAAGTTATGTGGGCGAAAAATATTGTTATCCAGCAGCCTCATGTTTGTGTTGGGAGTGATAACCCGAGAACACAGACACCAAATTGAATCAATTTCAATTGAATACTGTTAACATAATCAAACACGCTACGCTGAAAGTCAATTCATATAATTCATTGATTGATATCATAAAAGTCATATTCAAAAAAAATGTTGCAATTAATCGTTGTACTTCTACAACAGCCTGTTGCGATACTGCTATGGTAAATTCATCTGTTTTTGTGCAACTATAAGTGGCATAGTCTTGTACCTCTAATTTTCTTAACTGTAAAGTTGCAGCATTTAATTGCTGAGTTCCCAGTTGCAGATAGACTCTGGCTTGAGAGGACAAGTTTTGGGGGCGATCGGATTTCCGCTGAGTCCGAGATCCTTAAGTTTAGTCAAAGATTGCAATGGTTTAATGTCGCTGATTTTATTGTTGCTGAGATTGAGTAAAGTCAGGTAAGTCAAGAATTGCAATGGTTTAATGTCGCTGATTAGATTGGTGCTGAGTTCGAGAAAAGTCAGGCTAGTCAAGGATTGTAAGGGTAGGATGTTGCTGATTTGATTGTTTATGAGTTCGAGATAATCCAGTTCAGTCAAGGATTGTAAGGGTTGGATGTCGCTGATTTTATTGTTGCTGAGGCAGAGATAAAACAGGTTAGTCAAGGACTGCAAGGGTTTAATGTCACTGATTTTATTGTCCCTAATGACGAGCAAATTCAGGTTAGTCAAAGATTGCAAGGGTTTAATGTCACTAATTTGATTGTTGTCGAGGGAGAGTTCAGTCAGGTTAGTCAAAGATTGCAATGATTGAAGATTGTTGATTTCATTTCGGCTGAGGTCTAGTTCAGTCAGTTTAGTCAAAGATTCCAAGGGTTGGATGTCGCTAATGTCATTGTTGTCAAGGTCGAGTTTTGTGAGACTCGAAAGTTTCTGATTAGCCACATCGCACTCAGTAGTCTTAGATTTCCGCAGCAACACTTCAACAGTATGTTTAGCTTCAGGACTCAGAGAAGCTTTTTCGCGACACCAGTCAGCAAATGTTTTTCCACTGTTTCCCGGCTCCGTTTCTGCGGCTTTCGCAGATAGTCCATTTCCACATGATGATAGACCGATCGCACTAAAAGCAACTACCACCATCAACCTTGACAAATTCACGTATTTCTGTATAACCATAAACGTCATAATTTTGCACCTCTAATTCTCTGAACAGTAAAATATTAGACAAAAAGCTTTCAGAGAGGACAACCGTCCTCTCTACAAACTGCACAAATAAACTCAAAAATCGTCCGGCAATTCACCAAATGCCGAGTCAAGATCAGTTTCAGCAACAGCCACAGACTGAGCAACTGGTGAATGATTAGGAGACTCCGGCGACTCCACCGAATGCACTTTTGCTACTGGTGATTCGGCCACAGGTTCCACAACAACAGACTTAGATTTTTTGACATTAATTACAGGTGAATGTACTCCATTTTCTCCATTCTTACTGGTTTCATTCCGCAGCAACATTGCCATCAAACCGTCCAGCAAACCCCCACTACCGCCGTTACCATTTACTGTGACATCGGGAACAACGCGAACGCTACCATCCGAAACCGCTTGCATCAATTGCAACAGCGTGTAGCTCTGCGTACCCAAAGCGTTGACACCAACTTGATAAGCATCTGCTTTTGCTTGTCCCATCAGCCGAATCCCTTCTGCTTCACCGCTAGCGTGTTCGATCGCAGCAGTTGCACTCAGTTGGGCAATTTTCACCCCTTGTTCTGCCGCCACCACCTGATTTTGAATGTTTGCGATCGCAGTTGCGCGCACCAATTCTTGACGCTGCGACTCTGAAATGCGCTGTACGTCGTAAGTTTTTTCTTGTTCCTGAGCAATTTTGCGATCGGTCAATGTTTGCATCAACTCTGGTGGTGGCGAAATCAAACCGATCAGCGTGTCCACAGCCTGCACATCGTAGGCCCGTAAGGCTTGACGGACGTGTTCTGCGGCCTCTGCTTGGCGTTCGCTGCGTGCGATCAGAAAATCGAGTATTGTATATTCTTGAGAAGAATTGCGAAAATAATTGCCCACAATTGGACGCAGCACTTGGTCTATCAGATTTTGCATTGAACCTTGGCGCGAAATCACTCTCGGCGCATCCAAAGTACCGACATGAATGATCTGAAAAACTTCTAACTCAAACGTAAATCCGTCAAAAGAAAGCAATTTCAAAGCACTTAACTTGGAGTCGTAGCCGTGTTCTCCGCTGAACCGCGTTGTGAAGTTTAAAACTACATCGGTAGTGGGAACAAGTTCGACTTTCATCACTTTTGTATTGATCGGATGTTTGCCAGGGTAAAGCGGTTCTACCCACACACCTTTATCGCCTTTATTGACAAGATTGCCGTGGGTAAAAGCCGCGCCGCTTACATCTTGGTGCGATTTTCCCACATAGGAAATTACGACGCCTACATAGCCGATCGGCACTTCGGTCATTTTGACCTGTTCAACTTGCACAAACCAAGGGTTAAGGTTCCATGAACCGGATAAAATCACCTGTTCCTGCAAGCCCCTGCGCCCGCCACCTTTGATGAAAGATTGCGCTTTCTGGAAGTTGTCGTGACCGGGAATTATTGGCCCAGCGATTTCACCTTCATCAATCGGAATCCCGTCGAGCACGTTGGCAATTCCCACGCGATCGGGAGCAAGTTTGTATAGTTGAAGTTCCGATGGCTGCATACCCTTTGCAGAGGCATTGGCAGAAGTAATGACCTCAAATACAGCCGTATTGATCCGATAAGTACCAGTGGTGATTATGGCTAGTTGCCGTCCTTTTTCTCCACCGTCGGTGAGAAACTTTCGAGCATTTTGAAAATTGTCGCAATCGACGACTTTGCCTAAAATGCGATCGGGAGGAATGGTGGCTCCGTCATTGGCTATAATTAAACCAATTTCATCTTGAGGAACGACTACAACTGGTTCTTTGCGAATGCTATATTGCCACGGAAAATAACCAAAATGCCAGCCGGGAGGAAGGGTATCTGCTTGCAAACCTCCTTCGCCATCGAGAGCAATCAATCTACTGGATGGCAAATTTTTGCGGGAGAATTTCTTGACAACAATTCCCACTTCTCGTTCGCCGATCGCGATCAGTCCCAAAGTCCAGCCAATCTTGGGTATAAAGATGAAAATTAAGAAAATTGCTCCTACCGGATAGATCCAAATCGGGATGCTAATTCCTTCTGCTTGGGCTGGTTGAACTTCCTGGGATTGGGGTGGTGGCGGATTGCTTTGAGCCCAAGTTGGTGGGCCAAAAGCGCCTGCTGCTGCGATCGTTGTTGCTACAGATAGTGTTAAGGGTAAAAGTTTGCGAAACCAACCTACTAATTTAGTCATGTTTTTTATTTGCTTTAAGCTAGAATGTACAGGAAAGTTGTTATCTACAATCAGTATTCAACTAATTTCTTTGAAGGTCAATTCATAAAGTTCATTTATTTAGTTCATAAAAGTCATATTTATAAGAGTTGTGTCATAAAGTGCGAGCGTTTGTACTCGAAAATGAGCGTAAGATATCTCTCGCCCAATGTTGGAAATGGAAGGCGATCGCACTTTTTGACAGATTGTGCGTGAAGCGTAGCTATCCCGTAGGGAATCGCCCTTATTCAAATCCTGCCCGCTAAACTAACGAGAATACGAAAATTATCAACAATAGTCCTGGACGCGCGGGTAGTCAGAAACCGGGTTTTTGGCCAGAATACTTGGTTACAACCCGCAGATTCAGTAAAAACCCGCTTTCTTTGCTTGTGATGCGTAAGTCTCGTTGATATTAATCACCGTCACCACCGCCGCCACCATCGCCACCACCGCCGTCATCACTACCGTCGTCACCACCGCCGCCACTGTCATCGCCGCCACCACCGCCACCAAGGTCAACAAGGCTACCACCGCCGCCACCGCCACTAATGGAAAACACCACAAACACCAAGCAAAACATTACAAAAATTATGGAAAATCCTTTTTTTTCCGAAGTAGATTGAGATTGGTTTCCAGTTTGTTGCCAACCAGGTTGAGGTATATTCAGAATTGGCTGGGGAAATGCGATTTGTACTTCTAATTCTTGTCCGGGTTGAATAGGCTGACTTGCCACAAACTCAAATGTTTTAGGATCTACTTGACGCCGAACTGCGGCTGTACCAAAATTAGTAAACGAGAGAACTTTCCCTGACAAAGCTTCTGGTAATTGCACCGTAACTTTTCCCGTATTACTCGGAGCTTTGCGACCTGCTGCAATGGCTTTCCAATAAACTAAAGTATTCTCACCATGTAGCTGCAATCCACCTACCACACGATATTTGATGACAAAAGTATGTGATTCTGGCGCTTTTAATTGATGTTGCCAACGAATCCAAAGTTGATTGTTTTCAATCCCGGTGTTACTGGCAATGGTTTGATTATTTTCGGCAACTGTCACATCTTTGATTTCATCGACTTTGCCTAAAGGAATATAGCGATATCGTTCAGTTTTGTAGTCGGCTGTGAATACATATTTTTGTGTTTCGGTGACTAACATATCTCCGTTAGTCTGAATGTCGATGATGACATCAATATTTTCCCAGTAGAAGGGTAGTTGTTGGGCGGCTACATGAGTGACTGTGACCATAAATATGGTCCATAAGGTGGTGAAGAAATAAAGTATTTTTTTGATTTGCCGTTTATTCATAATATAATTGCTACTGAACAGCTATTGATAACTATTATTCAATAGGTTTCGGGTGAGGTCAATTCATATAATTCATTGATTTAGTTCATAAAAGTCATATTTATAAGATAAAGCTTGGGATAGTGGGCTTTTTTGGGACGGGCTAGAAGCCCATCCCACATTTTTTTGGTGCGGGCTAGAAGCCCATCACACTTTTTTTTTGACTGCTAATGTGGTGTTAATCTGATTTTTATAATCCTGTCTTTTGAAACTATTGTGGAGTGGGTTTTGAGCAGCGCACCAAAGTTTAATTTTTATAATCCTATTTATTGAAACTATTGTGGGGTGCTCTTTGAGCAGCGCCCCAAAGTTTAATTTTTACAATCCTGTTTATTGAAACTATTGTGGGGTGGGCTTTGAGCAGCACCCCAAAGTTTAATTAGGTTTAAATACAATACTTAACAGGGTTAAAACCGTGCAACCAAACACTGCTTCAAAGGTATATCTTCGCAAAGGTTTATAAGGATAAGAATTCCAAACGCGCAGTTCTCCATTAAACCCGCGTGACGCTAAACTCAGCGAGACTTGACGGTAGTTTTCCAAAGTTCGCTGCAGCAATTGCCCGATTAAAATGCCTAAACTGTGCATTCCCAGTTTCCAAGTGCGATAGCCGCAGCGGGAGTTTTGGGCTATCCAAAGTTCATCGGCGATCGCCAATAAGCTAAAAATAAACCGATACATTAGTAATAGCAGTTCTGTGACTAACTCTGGACAGCGTAATTGTCGGAGAATCTGCAAGATTTCGGTAAATGGCACGGTTAAGAGGATGAAATACATACAGCTTGTCGATGCGAAGGCGCGGGCAAATACCACGCTCACTTGGTATAGTCCAGGGCGGCTCACATAGAGATAAAAAGTACCGATGCTAATGCCCCAACCTTGCCAAATATCCCATTGAATTTCCTGGATTCGATCGCCCGCAACCGCACCCATCGCCAAAGCAGGCAAACTTGTCAGCAAAAACATCAACGGTAGCGACAGCAACCGTAAATACAGTTTCCCCGGAATACCCGCATAGATGACGATCCAGACGGCCAACCAAAGGGCGATCGACAATTGGACGATCGCCCCAGAAACTAGAGACAGAATTAAAAGGGCGATCGCAAAGGATAACTTGTGAGATGGCGGCAACCCCCGCAAGCGATTTGTATAAGCCAGACTATCAATCTGATGGTTCATTCTGACGATTTACGATCGGACTGCTGCCGAGATTGCGATCGGCCTTTATACAACCCAATGACGTACCCAACTACGCCAGCCCCGATCGCCGCTTGAGACGCAAACAATAGACTTGAAATTTCGCTGCTAGCCGGCTCAAACAAGTGATTGAACCAAGGTTTATAACCCGGTTGAATTTCCGTAATTGCTTTCTTAGCTTGGTCATCGGCACCGCCATATTTACCCCGCACAAAAACGAGAGGAAACGCTGCCAGAACAATCACCGCGCCAGCCAAAAGCCAATTTTGCCGCGAAGTAGATTGGTAATTTTTTGTAGGTTTTTGATTCACGGCTTATGACTCCTGTCTCAATAATTTCAAAGTTTCCAACTCCGGCTTCCCGTAAGAATGCAGCCAATTCCAGACTAATACAGTCAGCAACCCCTCACTAATAGCCAGGGGTACTTGAGTGATAGCAAAGATGCCAGCAAACTTGAGAAACGAAGCCATAAAACCGCCACTTGCTGCCGGAAAAGCTAACGCTAATTGAATCGAAGTCGTCACATAAGTCAGCAAATCTGCCAAAGCCGCAGCACAAAAAATTGCCGCCCGCTGGCTACCAGTTCGCAACAGCAATTGATAGATAAAATACGCAGCAAAAGGGCCAACAATTGCCATAGAAAACATATTCGCTCCCAGCGTTGTCAAGCCACCATGCGCTAACAGTAACGTTTGAAACAACAGGACTAAAGCCCCCAGTACCGCCATCACCGAAGGCCCGAACAAAATTGCACCCAAACCGGTACCCGTCGGGTGAGAACAACTGCCCGTTACCGAGGGAATTTTTAAAGCAGAAAGAACAAAAGTAAAGGCACCCGCCAAAGCAAGCAATAGTTTAAGTTCCGGGTGTTCTTTTGTAATGCGAGTAATTGAGCGCAAACCTACTGCAAAAAAAGGCAACGCCACCATCCACCAAAATGCAGCCCATTGCACCGGCAAAAAACCTTCCGAAATGTGCATAGCTGCGGCGGGCGTTGCCGAGCCCAGGACAATATAACAACTCAAGCCAGCCATCAATCCCAGGCTGACTAATTTCCGATTTCTGGCCTTCACGCTGAACCTCGCAGATGAGACTATGTAAACTAACACATCGGCGGGCATTCTGACTCAGAAAGCGACAAGACTCTCATTACAGTTGCGGGACAGCGCCGGACTTGCACCGAACTTTCCCCGTTTCCTCTAACGGCTGCTCCCCATTAGAACCGACTGGTTAGACATAGTTTAGTCGATCGCGTAAGTCTCAGCAAATATTTTACAAAAATTCATTCAGATCAACTCAGTCGATATTACCTATCTTCTTCCTTCTATTCTTTCTCTGCCTTAGCGTCCTTCGCGCCTTCGCGGTTCGTTAAATAAATATTCTTTTAGTATTTATCAAGGAGTTTGTAGCCAGATAAACAACTATCGCTCAACAAATCCACGGTATAATATTAGTGAGTTTTGAGGAAAGCCGCAATGTTACAGTACAACTTGCCGAGGAACTTGCCCTCCGCCGACGAACTACCAGACTCAGATGAAACGCCTGTGGATAACGAACTGCAAGAATTAATACCAGGGTTGTTAAAAGCAATATTGCTCATACTTTGGGCAGAACGCATGGACTGGTTTTTTGGCATTGATATGGGTATTTATCATCACCCTGACGAACCGCCCATTGTCCCAGATGCTTTCTTGAGTTTAGGTGTAGAAAGATTTTATGATGAAGAATTGCGTCCCAGTTACGTGCTGTGGGATGAAAATGTTCTGCCGACTTTTGTGCTGGAAGTTGTTTCCCCAACTTATCGCAAGGAATACAGTACAAAATTGGAGACTTATCAAGCTTTAGGCGTACTGTATTATGTCATTTATTCTTCCCGCCGCCGTCGTAAACCTCATTTGGAAGTACACAAGTTAGTCAATGGGAAGTATGAATTACAGCCAGGACATCCAGTTTGGATGCCAGAAATTGGTTTGGGGATTGGTTGTGAAAGGGGAAGTTATTCTGGGGTGACCAGGGAGTGGTTGTATTGGTATGATGCCGATGGAAAACGTTATCTGACTCCTGAAGAACAGGTGAAAGAATCAGCGCAGCGCGCCCAACAGGAATCCCAGCGCGCCCAACAGGAATCCCAGCGCGCCCAACAGGAATCCCAGCGCGCCCAACAGGAATCCCAGCGTGCCGATCGATTGGCTGAACGTTCCGATCGACTAGCTCAGCGATTGCGGGAGTTGGGGATAGATCCTGATAATCTGAGCTAATTGCAGCCAAGAGTAAAAAACTGAGGCACTCTGGACACTCAGAAACCGGGTTTTTCAAGCGAGATCGATCGCCCTCAACGAAAGATTTTCTGGAAAAAACCGGGTTTGTGCATCCAGAAATGTGTGAATATTTATCGCAAAAATCAGGAAAGATGCAGCTAGATTTGGAAAAAACAGAGAGTTTGACGGCAAACATTGAGATCCAGCTCGAAAAGATGACAATCAGGAGAGGTTATTAAATAATGGTCATGGATCTGCGTTCTTACGATGTCATCTGTTTTGGTGATGAAGTTCCAGGAGTTCTAGCTGTTATCTCTGCCTCCAGAGAATATCTTCGCCGAACAAAGCGTTATCCGCGAATTCTGCTGATGTCGAAAGCAAGCTTGCAAGAAGGGATTGGCGGCCATTTGGTAAGAGGCGGTCTTGCTTATTTAGATAGAAGTCAGATTAGTGAAGAACTTCAACAATCTTTAAAGTTAGATACCTTTGGTTCACCGGCGACAATCTATAAAGAATTCTTACAAAAATCCGGCGTCACCGCAATTGCACTTGACCCCCGCAAAGCCAGTGCAGCGCTGAAAGAAATGCTGGTACAAGCTGGGGCCGATCTCCTCAGCAAAGTAGAAATTCAATCAGTCACTAAAGAAGGCCAAAAAATTGCCACTATAACCACCTCTAAAGGCATAGTTTATGCCGGCAAGCAATTTATTGATGCCACTGTCAATGCCGAATTAGCTCAAGCTGCCGGTGTGAGAAAGCGGAAGGGATTTGAAACATTTGGTCTGCCTAACTCAGAACTTCCAGTTACCCTCGTTTTTGAAACCCAAGGAATCAGTGCAAGAGCACTGAAAGAATTCGATTATATTTATCTAAAACGCTTTACCAACCTGGCCGATGCAGAGAGTCAAAAATTTTTGCTGTACGCTGCCGACAAGGATGTCAAACTAGCAGAAGAACTCCGGCGGGAAATGATCGACACCCAAGGCAATCTCAAAACTCTGTGGGCGGGCAACGATTACATCGATGTTCGCTCGCCGGCTCTGTCTGTAGCTTACCACTCTTTTAGAGGAAGAAAACTATCTTTTTCTGAAACAGGCGTAATTTTAGATGAAGGAAATATAGCAATACTTCCCAATGACAGACTTTCCTGGAATGCGCTTTTATTTGCAGTCACCGGCAGCGAAGCGGAAGCCTTAGCTAGAAGCGGGAGCAAACCCACAGCTAATATGCAAAGAGAGATGTTATTTATTACAACTTGGCTAAAGAGTTTGGGGGCTAATTCTGTTACTTATGCCTCAGAAATTTATATCAGACACGCTGGCAATGTGACGGGAGTTGTAGAACCTTTAACTGGCGCACAAATGCTGTTAGGTGGCGTACCTGCTAATGAGGCACTGGCAACATTTAGCTATCATTTTGATGTACGGGGAGGCATCCAGGGTATTCGCGACCAAGCAACTCGTCTAGGATGGTTTAAAAGTCTGAGTTTTAAACACCCTATCTTTAATATTGGCATCCGCCACGCATTAATTAAAAACGTTCCTAACCTGGCAGTGGTCAGTCCTTGTTCAGGATTTGAAGGGTTTGCTTGTTCTGTCGGCAGAATTGTGGAATTCAACGCCGCAGTTGGTCAAGGCGTGGGTATTGCTGCGGTTAATGCCCTTCTAAATAATAAAAATCTAGCCGATGTATCTAACCAAGAAGTGAGACAAGTTCTCGCTGAAACAGGCCAGTTACCTAAAATTTTTGGAACTACAAATAATGGTGATGCCATGCTATTGGCGCAATTCGAGGCTCTGGCCAGTTCGGATGCTATTGCGTAATATAAATTCCGGTGGCAGTCCTCATGATTGTTGACTGTTGACTGTTGACTAAAATTATGTTTTCGGGACAACGGACTGTTTGAACCCGTGAAAAATACCGATACAACCGGAAACGATATAATAGCAATTTCAATAAACAATGCAGTAGTAACTTGGGTAGGTGGAACGAAAATAAAGCCAAAAGTTTTTAGCAAAAAATGAGTGAAATTACTATTAGTATTATGCTACCTCAATGACAACCATCACGTTGGTTTGTAGTGAGGAATTTAATCCTCATAAAAATGTGAGGGCTTCCGTCGTCACTACAAACCTATAACGGTGATTTTACCGAAAATTATATAATACTCCATCGCCTGCACCTAATTATTGTGCTGCGCGGCACTAAGCTGTTAAACAACTTTTCAACTTGAGACTTCGCTTGATTTTTCCAGCTTGCTTTCCCGCACAAATAAGAAAAGCGGGAAAGCACATGAAAACGAAACAAGCACACCCAGAAGTATGTACAGCCCTACAAAACTTATATCCAATCGTTTTGACTCAGCGTACATCCAAGTGCTTCCTGCTACAGTTGCGATCGACAAATCTAAACTTACCGATTTCGCAGCAAGATTAGCCGAACTCTCGTTTACAAAGTCGAGCAAGCCAGCATTGCTACAAAACTGCAAGTTATAGTACCAAGGCGGCACAAGCCCGAGAACTGCTAGGATGAGATAAATGATTCGCTTAACGCTCATAATTACCCTACCTGTTCTTTGATCAACTGTATTACCCTACTCGCTAACAACCAATCCTTACTTCTTCTGCGGGCACTTCGGATGAATCCCCCCCTGCAAACAAATGTAAGCAATTTGACTTTTATCTAAATTTTTAGCCTCTGCAAAATCAACTCCTAGGAATCGACCGGATTTACTACCAGTCGGACTTTGAATAAATTGATCCGAAGCTGCCTTCCCCAGAAACACAGCGCCTTTAAAATTCGCTCCCGCTAAATTCGCGCCCCTAAAATCAACCGAACTCACCTCCGCATTCCGAAAATTCGCATCTTGCAACCGAGCATCTTTGAAATTCACGTTCGTGAGTTTAGTCGAAGTCAAATCGGCATTTTGTAAGTTTGCGCCGCTCAAATCAGCACCGGACAAATCAGCACCTTGCCATTCCGATTTAGACAAATTTGTCAAGGACAACTGAGCGCCTTGAGCCTTCACTTTGCCCAAACGCGCACCCGACAAATCCGCTCGCGACAAATTCGCGCTTCCTATATCTGCCCCGGTAAAACTTGCATTTTTTAACAGTGCTTCCTGCAAATTCGCTCCAATTAAAATAGCACTGCTAAAGTTAGCTGAATTCAAGTTGCCGTTTGACAAATTAGCTTTGTTCATGACAGCGCGCACAAAAGTAGTGCGGTTCATTACAGCACTGTTCAAAGACGCCCCGACCAAATTTACTCCTTCCAAATTAGCGCCACTCAAGTCAGAAATCCAATCATCAAATGTACCCGGACGCCTGTCTTCGCCGGTGCCGTAAAAGCGAGATCCCTGCAAGCTGGCATTGGTTAAATTGGCATTTCTCAACTTAATTCCTGACAAGTCAACTTTGTTTAAAACTAAAGTAAACTGAGATGGGCCAGCAGGACTTTGAGCTAAATCCGTGCGGCTCAGATCCGCGCCGTTGAGTTGGGTGCTATACACTGTGAGAATTTTGCCGATCGCCCTTTGTACTGTTCGCTGGCGGGCGGCCGCTAACTCGCGTTCCGGGGCCTTGCCGCCAAAGCGCAGGGAATCGAGGTCGTTGCTGAGAGCTTGATTCAACCGCTGCAACTCAGGCAAAGCTTTCGGGCCGCTACTGACTAAAGCTTGCTGGATCGCGTCCAGCATGGCGCGGTTGTCTTCTTGAGCGAGCAAATCCGCTAGCAGGGGTACGGCGCGGGAGTCTTCCACGGCCCCCAAAGCCAAAATAGCCGATCGCCTGCCCGATGCCCCGCTAGCCGATGTGGGAGATAATTTGCTAACTAAAGCTACAAATAATTCGTCGTTCCGCTGCCGGGAATCCCGCAAATTTGCTTGACTTTGAGTGTAGATCAGAGTGCCGACAAACAAAGTTAAAATCAATCCCGCGCTGCCGATGGTAACTATCACTAAAGTTGTGCCTGGATGTTGGCGCATCCAATTCCACAAACTGGCATTTGCTTTCAGGCTGCTTTGCGGAGTCACAACCAAAGCCGCAATCTGCGCGTCTTCCTCAGTCCAATCTGGACTCTGGACAGGATTGGCAGACAGTTGATTCGATCGAGCATTGACGACCAAAGTATTCGCGAGGCGATCGTGTCCTGATTGCCGTTTGTAGCGCAATGCCAAAGCGCCGTCTGCGAGCACTGCCAAGCCGCTCAGCCCCCCTAAAATCAGCAAATCCGGAAACGCACCGCTCAAGCGCCAAATGCCGTAAGCGACGCCCAGAGGCACTCCCCAGCGCCCTAAACTTTCGCGAATTAGCACTTGCCCAAAACCCGGAGGAGTGCCCGACGCTGTGACAACTTTGACCCCGAACCAGCGTTTGGAGATAGTTTGACCGGTTCTGGCGAGCAAAAACAGTTGCCACCCCGCTAAAACTGCCGGTGCCAGCAGCGCCCCTGACCAGAATAGATTAGTTAGGGGTGCGACTCTGGGACTGCGATCGCGCACGGGTATGCCCAAAGTACGGGCGACGGTTTCGGATGCTGCTGCTACTGAGGAATTGAGCGGCACGGTTTGAGATTCCTTGTTGACCAATGCCCCGATACTGAAGGGAACGAAGGCGCTGGCCGCAATTAACGAAATTTCCACTGCCCAAGCGCCGCACCTGCGAACCAGCAGTGGCATTTGCTTGGATTGTGTTTCCCAAGACGGATCGGGTTGATTGATGCCGCTGGGCGCGGTGGGGTTAGCCATATTTAGAAATTCCTATTATTTGTCGTTAGTATTTGAGGACTGGGGGGAAATTGCCAATTTATACGCTATGTAGATTAGCACTCCCAGAACGGCAAGAGTCATCAGCGCTGAAATTAGCTGTACGACGCTATTGAAGACTGTCAGGACAATTATCGCTGCGACGGCAAAGGCTGCCACCTGCCCCGGTTTGGGGAGTTTTTGAAACTTGTCCAGTAATTGATTGTAGAAGGTTCCGACGGCTTGATAGCTGTCTGGATTTTGTGTGATGAGTGGCGATCGTTCAACTTTAGCTTTTAGTTCTCCCAACGCTTGCTGCCAATTGAAGTTATTTTGAGGATTCATAAAAAAATTCGGAAGTTATTTTAGATTAATGTGTTTGGAACCGCCATTATCCCCTACCGTCAAAGAACTAGAACTAAATGCCATTGTGTGAGGAAACATGAAGATCCATTATTCGGGTGATCGCGGCAAACTGTGGTTTAGCCCGATCGTGACCCTAGCCTTGGCAATGATTTTAGCGGATGCCGGTGCCCTTCGGAGCCAACCGCTACAAATTGCTCCGGGATTTCCCGAACCGCTGGGAGTTTCTGGAGTTTCCGGCGGCCCGAACAATAGCGGCGACTGCGGTTTTGTCTCCCAAGCACCCAACCACGTCATCGAAGTAACGCAGGATTTGCCTTACTGGCGGATTGCAGTACAAACCGCTGGAGCTCCGAGTTTGATGATTCAGGGGCCGAGGGGACGTTTCTGCGTCCTGCCGGCGAATGCTGCTGCGGGGAATGTAGAATTTTCCGGTTATGGGGACAAGGGGACTTATGTTATTTTTGTGGGCGATCGATCTCAAGCTCAACACCCTTACTCTCTCTCTATTTCCCAAAAGCGAAATTAAAAATACAACCGAATTAGGAGGCTGGCTGTGAGAAAATGGCTTTTTGGCGATCGTAACTAAGCCGGGTTTCTGACAGCCAGTGCGGGGAATAGGGATTTCATATCAATTTTGTATTTGCTCTCTAACCCACTTGCGAAACAATCTGAGAGTTTGACTCGTACCCACTGTTTGACTTTGTTCGCAATATTGAGAAATAGCTTCAATAATTGGCAGATTGGGAAAAGTCGGACTAATTTCAGATTCAACATATTTTCCATCTTGAAGCACATTAATCTGAAGCTTGTTATTTTCATAGCGCCAAATTTCAGGTACTCCCAGCGCCTCGTAAGCGTCCAGTTGAGTTTGGGAAGTTAGATCCACTTGAATTGCTAAATCCGGCGGCGGATCGACACTTAAGTCGATGCGCTTTTTCCCAATCATTAAAGCGGAATTTTGGATGTAAAAACATTCATCAGGTTCAATGCCTCTTAACATACTTTTTCGCTTGAAAGTCGTTGAGCCAAATGGTTCAAAGTCGATGTCTAGTTCCTCCAACAAAATTTTTACTAAATAGCCAATAATGATTTTAGCTTTCTCGTGTTCTGGTAGTGGCATCCTAATCTCCAAAGTTCCTTGACTGTAAGCTATTCTAGAGCCACGGTGTTCTCCCAACTCTTCTAAAATTGCCTCAAATTCTTGCCAGTTGACATCATGGAACAGCACTCTCTGCCCTGGGGGTACACTGATTTGCCTTAATTGCAGCGTTACCATCTCAACCTCCGATTTATTTGAGTTTATTATAACTGATACAATCTTGTAACTTTAGAGTGCACAGTGCGCCCCTGACTGATAAATAGCGCCACCAATCGAGCAGTCTAATCTGCGTTTTTTTGCTGGCTGTAAAGTTCCTTAAACTTGCGTTGCTGCTGGTTGTGATCTACGATTGGAGAGGGATAATGAAGAAGTCTGCGTTCTAAAGGCGAAATATTTCCTGTTAGCAAAAGTTTCGTATCAACGCGGCGCAATTCGGGAACCCAGTGCCGAATATATTCTCCTTCCGGGTCAAATTTCTGAGCTTGACTCGCCGGATTGAATATTCGCAAAGGTTTCGGGTCCATGCCGCTCGAAGCACTCCACTGCCAGCCGCCGTTATTAGCAGAAAGGTCGCCATCTATCAATTTTTGCATGAAGTATTTTTCGCCCCACTGCCAGTTAATAATTAAATCTTTGGTGAGGAAACTGGCGACTATCATGCGGCAGCGATTGTGCATCCAACCCATCTGATTTAACTGCCGCATTGCCGCGTCAATAATAGGATAGCCAGTTTTGCCTTTACACCAAGCTTGAAAGAGTTTTTCATCGTTCTCCCAAGGAAAGTCTTTGAATGCTTGACGGTAGGGGCCGTCTGCTAATTCTGGGAAATTATACATGGCGTGTTGGTAAAATTCCCGCCACGCTATTTCCTGTTGCCAAGTTTGGATGCTTGTAGACGCTTCTTCGCTGTGGCAAGTGTCCATTACTATCTGAGTAGCTTGCCAAACAGTCCGGATGCCTATGGCACCAAATTTGAGGGCTGCACTGAGTTGAGATGTGCCGTTAGTTGCGGGGAAATTGCGCTGTTCTTGATATTGGTAAATTGCGCTCTCGCAAAATTCTTCTAATTTTTGTTGCGCTGCATCTTCTCCGGGTTCTATTACTAATGGATTTTCCCAAATAAATCCCAAACTAGAGGCAGTTGGCACTGTTTCCATTGCACCTGCTTCGTTTGCGATTGCTTGTTCGTCGGCGGTTAATCCGCTCATTAATTCCAGATAAGTTATCGGCAGTGTCTCTACTGGTTGGGCTTTGGGTTTACTATTCCATTTTTTCCAAAATGGGGTATAAACTGTGTAGGGAGTCCCTGTACCGCTGCGAATTTCATCAGGGGCGTGTAGGACTTGATCCCAGAAATTTTGAACTTGAATTCCTGCTTGTTGGAGGGCGTTTGATACGGACTGATCGCGCTGTTTTGCGTAGGGTTCTACATCCCAGTTCCAAAATACTGCTTGAGCATTTATACCTGTTGCTAATCTCGGTATTCCTAAAATCGGGTCATCTTGAATGATCAGCAATTGGCTGCCTGCTTCCCTGTAACGCCCGGAGAGTTTTTGCAAGCAGCCGATCATGTAGGTGACTCTAGCTGGCGCTACGTCATCGCGATTTAGGATATTGCGATCGAGACAAAAAATCCCGACTACTTTCGGGCTTTGCTGGCGCGCTGCTGCCAGTCCGATGTTGTCAGAAATACGCAAGTCGCGACGGTGCCAAAATAAAATTAGATCGGACATTAGATTTTAGATTTTAGATTTTACATTCCTGGACACGCGCGGGGTCAAAAACCCGGTTTCTAAGCTAAGATTTATCGGTTTGATGCACGATTTTTATAAGAAACCGGGTTTTTTTCGTCAGTCCTATTTAAGTCAAAAATGGACGTGCCAAGAAAAAGCTAGAAATAGATTTTGCATCAATTGGTTCCCCAGCTAAAATAGCTTTTTCTAATTCTTCAGGGGTGAATAAAACTGTTTCAAGGTCTTCATCCTCGTCTTGTGCGGGCGGCTTTTCCAGTTTGACCAAATCTTGGGCTAAAAAAGCATAAATGATTTCGTCGGAATAACCGGGGGCGAGAAAAAATTGCCCTAAGTTCTGCCATTTTCCGGCCCGATATCCGGTTTCTTCTTCGATTTCGCGTTTGATAGTTTCGGCGGGGCTTTCATTGATTTCGACTGTACCTGCGGGAAATTCTAAAATTCGCCCTTTTGTGGCAAAGCGGTATTGTCGCACCAAGACGAGTTTACCTTCGGGTGTGACGGGAACTGCAAGTGCTCCGCCCGGATGGCGAATACATTCCCACTCGCCTTCGGAACCGTTGGGCAGGCGGAGGGTGGCTACGTCAAAGTTAAATTTGCGCCCTTGGTAAAATAGGCGTTGTTTGAGGAGTTGGGGTAGTTCTTGACCGATCGACATAAGCAAGAAGCGAATAATGTTAGAGTGCACTGATTTAAGACATCATAGGCGATCCAAGCCTTAAACAGTGCTCAATTTTTACAGTGGCAATTTTTGCACTCCGGAACAGTCTGCGGTTTGCAGCAGTTGGACGATCGTACTTTTCGTCACCGGATGCACCCAATCCGCGGCAATTTCTGCTAAAGGTACTAATACAAAACCTCTTTCGGTCATCCGGGGATGAGGTAGAGTCAGTGTCGGAGTTTCTAAGATTAAATTGTCGTACAGCAGCAAATCTAGGTCGAGGGTTCTTGGCCCCCATTTTTCTCGGCGAATTCGATTAAATTTTATTTCAATTTCTAATAAAGCTGCTAGCAATTGTTCGGGTTCTAGTGCCACTTCTAGGATGGCACAGGCGTTGATGTAATCGGGTTGCGGCGGCCCGACGGGGGCGGTTTGATACCAGCTTGAATTAGATTTTACTGCTATTCCTGGGGTGTTGTTGAGGGTTACAATCGCGCTTTTGAGCGTGGCGAGGGAGTCGCCTAAGTTGCTACCGAGGGCGATCGCACATTTTGTTGATTTCATAAAGAGGGAAGAGGGAAGAGGGAAGAGGGAAGAGGGAAGAGGGAAGAGGGAAGAGGGAAGAGTAAGGCGGGGCGGGTTTATCGATATCCTTTGATACCTAAAACTATTTCGGGTAAAACCCGCCCATACAAGTTGTATTTTTGCCAAATTTTCCCCCTAAAGGCGGCATTTTTGGCGCATTCTGATAACACAAAATATTATTTTAATCTAAGTTTAACCGGCTGTTAAATTTTATTAAGTATGATTGACAAAT
This sequence comes from Microcoleus sp. Pol11C3, assembly GCF_036701485.1. Taxonomy (NCBI): domain Bacteria; kingdom Bacillati; phylum Cyanobacteriota; class Cyanophyceae; order Oscillatoriales; family Microcoleaceae; genus Microcoleus; species Microcoleus sp. Pol11C3. The sequence continues at coordinate 24,129 of NZ_JAUBQW010000070.1, forward strand.
GTTAGGATTTAGTTTCAAAAATAATGAATTTTTACCTACGCTTATTGTCGGCCGTCATTCTAGCAATTATCAGTTTAACAGCAAGTATATCGATAGTTTTGGCTGAAACCAAAGAGCGCTACCTTACCTTAGATTCGGGCGGCAGTCAATCTTTTGCGAGTTTAGTGCAGCAGGCGGAAGATTTAGCGAAAGAGTCGATCGCCCGCGAGTTTCAAGAAAATCCGGCATTAACAGAAGTTACAATCATCATTACAGCCGATCGCAGCCGACAAATAGTTCCTGTTTTGCGATCGAGAGTATCCCGCCACGACTGGCAGAAAGATTCGAGAATCGAACAGTGGACTAGATATTTTGCGGATGCTAAATTGCTGCTGGGATTCAGAGAGGACAATATCTCGCCCGCAAATTCTGGGTTTTCGCAAGTGATTAAGGTATCGGCGCCCAGTCGATCAGCATCCCGACAAAATGATCCGGGTTTTCGAGATGATTGAAATCGGGCATTGGGCATCGGGCATCGGGCATCGGGCATTGGTAGCAAACAACAAATAACAAACAGCACGACACCGAAATCACCGATACACGGATAGATATTTTTTCCTGAATCTCTCTCTCTATTCCCAATTACCAGTTGGCAATTACAATATTTAACTTTTTATTAACCTAAATATCTCCCTATTTTAATTAACCTTCAGGTTAACTTCCCTTAATTTAACAGTGATAAAGTTGCATACGGAATCATTTGATTAGGGATGTTGGGTAGAATAAGGAATTTATGTCTAAAATAACTCGCCGACAACTGCTAATTTTCTTCGGCAGCAGCGCAGCTACCACTGTGCTTGCCCCTCAACTAACTCAAAGACTATTCGGCATCAATTCCACCTCGGCCGAAGCTGTTGTAGGGCCGCTATCTTTCACTCCGTTAAGACTTCCTCACCCGCTGCCAGTTTATCAAGAATTGTCCAGCTTCATGCCGACGGGCCTAAACGGACAAGGCACCGTGATGACGGCCTCCCAGAATACTAAATTAACCAGCTACAGCGTTGTTGACGATGTGGTTGTGCCGCCAGAATACGAACGGTACGTCATTCTCCGCTGGGGCGATCGAGTTTTTCCCGATCCGGCAGACTATTTCGGCTACAACAACGACTACACGGGTTTTGTAGGTCTTCGCGGCAGCAATGACGACGGTTATCTCTGGGTTAACCACGAGTACGTATCCTTCCCGATGTCGAAACTGGCGCCGGAAGCGCCGTCAGATGTGGCATCATTTCCGGCGAGCGATCGCGCCGTCCTCGGTATAGACTTATCGGTAAAGAATCGCGATACCCTCGGCGAATTCCTGTACAATCTCGGCGGTTCGATCGTCCGCATTACCAAACAAGCTGATGGACGCTTTGGGGCGATCGCCGGCGACTCCCTCAACCGCCGTATCCACGGACTTTCCGGCCTCGGCATCAACAGCCAGCGTACCGACAAATACAAAGATGTCACCTCCTGGGGAACCAGACAAGGCGACAACAACTACCTCACAGGTACAGGCCCCGCAGCCACGCAAGTCTTCGCGCAAGTCAACAGCGACGGACTCGGCAACCGCATCATCGGTACAGCCTACAACTGTTCCGGTGGCACAAGCCCTTGGGGCACAATCCTCTCCGCCGAAGAAAATTTCCAAGGTAGCGAAGCATTCTTCGTGGGAGTTCAGGAAAACATCAAACCCAACGGCGGCCAAACCAGCTATCCCAAGGGCACTACCGGTGAGGAATTCGGCTTAGTCGGCGAAAAATACGGCTGGATGGTAGAAGTCGATCCCCAAGACGCCAGTTTCCGCCCCCGCAAACATACCGCTTTAGGCCGTTTCCGCCACGAAAACGTCGCCATGCGCGCCGAAGCGGGACGCAAGTTAGTAGTGTACATGGGGGACGATCGGCGCGGCGGACACACCTGGAAATTTGTCAGCAACGGCAATGTCACAAATCCCGCAGATAAAACCAACAGCCGGTTATTTGAAGACGGCGTTTTGTACGTCGCCCAATACAACCGCAACGGTACGGGAAGGTGGCTGCCGCTAACATTAAATACCCAAACAAATCCGGTGAGTCCCCAAAAAGTTGCCGAGGCCGAATTGGCAAGTTTTGGCAAAGCTCAAAGAGATGGAAATACTCGCTTGCCGAAACGCGCCGGAATTGCCGGTCAAACCGAAGACGGCGGTTCTTTTGTAGTAGATACAACTAATGAAGCAACAGCACTTCCCGGCTACAGAAATAAAACTCTTGCTAATTTCTACAGCAGTCAAGGTGCGGTTTTAGTTGATGCTTTCTTAGCTGCTAATTTGATTGGCGCTACTCCGACGGCGCGGCCGGAAGATTTGGAAGTTAATCCTACTACTAAGGAAGTTTTCATTTCCTATACTGATGGCGCACCGGGAAGCGATGGCTATCCAGATTCTCGCATTTTTACTGTTGCTAAATACACTGCCGGACTCAATAGCACTCAGCAGTCGGGAGGACTTTACAAAATAATTGAAGACAGTCCCGACGGTGCGGGTTTGACTTTCCGCTGGCAGCGTTTTGCCCAAGGTGGAGAAGCTGGTGCAGTAGCTGGGGCGGGATTTGCTAGTGTTGACAATTTGGTTTTTGACCCTCAAGGCAATATTTGGGGCGTGACTGATATGTCTACGAGCACCCACAACGGTTTTGATGTGGGTGCTGCTGGGAAACCGACTGCGATCGACCACACGAAAACTGGAAATGTCTCGGATTTTACGGGTGTTTTCGGCAACAATTGGCTGTTTTACATTCCGACATCGGGGCCGAATGCGGGAAGTGTAGTTCCGTTTGCTCACGGCCCGAATCGGTGCGAAATGACGGGGCCGACTTTTGTGGGAGATACGCTGGTGATTTCGGTGCAGCATCCGGGGGAAGATTGCCCGATCGATGATGGTACTGTACTCAGTCGGCAAATTGAAATTTTGGATTTGAACGGTGCGGTTTTTAATCAGACTCGTAGTGTTTCTCGCGGCAGTTTGTGGCCGAGTAATATTGAGAATGACAGGCGTCGTTCGCCGCTGCCGTCGGTGATTGGGATTCGCCGCGTGCGATCGACCCCAGCCGGCCAATTTGTTTAGAGCGCGGATTTCGCAGTTTGAACTGTCACAAGAATCATCTTCCTGATGGGTTTGCCCTGTTGGGGAATTAACAAAGCGCAATTATCTGAGTTCAAGTCAGATAATTGCGCTTTTTTTGAGAATGATGAGGCGATCGACATTAACCAGTCAAATATTATTCGTGTTTGAATTGCTGACGATCATTATATTGTGCGGCAAGGTTTAGTGGCGCTGCTGGATCATGAATCAGATGTTAAAGTTATGGCGCAAGCAAGCAACGGGCAGGAAGCTGTTACTATGTTTCGCCAACCTCAGCCCGATGTAACGCTGATGGATTTGCGGATGCCGGTGATGGATGGAGTCGCCGCCATTGCTGCGATTTGTGCGGAGTTTCCCAGTGGCCGGATTGTCCTGCTGACGACTTATGACGGCGATGAAAACATCTATCGCGGATTGCAAGCGGGTGCTAAGGGCTATCTGCTTAAGGATGCGGAACCAGAGGAGCTTTTAGCAGCAATTCGGGCTGTTTTTGAGGGTAAAAAGTACATTCCGCTGGCAGTGGGTGTTAAGTTGGCCGATCGCCTGAGTGGGCCTGAATTGAGCGATCGCTAATTACAAGTCATTCGCCTCATAGTCGCTGGTAAAAGCAACCACGAAATTAGTAGACCTCTTGCAAAAATCCTTTTCATCAATTGATGGGCCGGAGAGCCCGTCCCATCCCACAAGAAAAAATAACTCTTGTGGGATGGGCCGGAGAGCCCGTCCTAATTATTTTTGCAAGAGGTCTAGTAAAGTTCTGCACATCAGCGAAAGCACCGTCAAGTTTCACATCAACAATATTTTGAGCAAGATGGGAGTTAGCGATCGTACGCAGCCCGCGATTTCCGCATTAAAACGCGGGATTGTCAGCCTGTAGTTTAATTATCTGTATTTTTACTGATAAATATGACTATTATGAGGGCCAATCATGATAAATAAGACCTTAAGTTTTACGTCAAAACTTGGGATCGAGGCTAAGCTGGAGCTCATAGGACAAATTAGCCCTTATCAAAAAAATGCTTTATTCACTTTTGCCCAAGTCTCAAGTCAAAGTTCACGTTTTAAAACAGTTTGCAGCCGCTGTTTCGGCGTCTTTAGCTCTTAGTGCAATAACCAGTTTGAAACCCTCGCCGGTATTAGCCGCTAGCAATATCCCCCCCGCAAATCAAACCTCGACTCAGCTAGCCACAAAACTTGATTCTAGCTTGCAGCTAGGGCAGTTACGCAGCACTGTTCCCGTGCAGACAATGCAGCTCGCTCCGGGCGGATTTATCCCGATCGCGATCGGCGGTATGATAATTATTCTGGTGCTACCATTATTTTTTGGCGGATTGGTAGTAATTGGCGATCGGGAAGTGGGCATTGTTAGTAAAAAGTTTAGCTTCGGCGGCAACTCTTTACCCCCCGGAGATTTAATTGCCTTAAACGGAGAAGCTGGATATCAAGCTGATACTTTGCCCCCCGGTTGGCACTGGGGTTATTGGCCTTTGCAGTACAACGTTCGCAAAGAGTCTCTGACTGTAGTTCCCCAAGGTGAAATTGCTCTCATTATCGCAGCAGGTGGTCAGTCAATTCCGCCGCAGCGCATCCTCGGCCAAATCACAGAATGCGACAATTTTCAAGATGCTCGCAAATTCCTCAAAGGCGGCGGCGAAAAAGGTAGACAACTAGGTATCGTGACTGGCGGTAGCTATCGAATTAATACAGCATTATTTACAGTAATTACAGCGGCAAATGCTGCCAAACACGGGATGACAGCCGAACTATTAAAGCTGTACAAAATCGCCCCAGATAAAGTGGGAATAGTCACAACTTTTGATGGCGTTCCGATTCAAGATGGCGAAATTGCCGGCCCGATTATTCCGAATCACGACAACTTCCAAAACGCGCAAAAATTTATCGCCGCCGGCGGGCGGCGCGGTTTGCAGGAACAGGTTTTGCTTTCCGGTTCGTGGAACTTAAATCCTTGGTTTGTCGGGGTTGACCAAGTGGCGATGACCGAAATCCCGATCGGCTATGTGGGCGCGGTGATTTCTTATGTCGGCAAAACCTCAGAAGATGTGAGCGGCGCTGCTTTTACTCACGGAAATTTAGTAAATGTCGGTAATAAAGGGGTTTGGGTAACTCCTCTTTATCCAGGCAAACATCCGCTGAATACGCGCATTTTGAAAGTAGAGTTAGTGCCTACTACTAATATAGTATTGAATTGGTCTGGCAAAACAGAAAGGCACAGTTACGATTCTAAACTTTCGTCTTTAACCGTGCGTTCTCAAGATGGTTTCGCCTTTGATTTAGAAGTAGCTCAGATTATTCACGTTGGAGCCTTGGATGCTCCAAAAGTTATCTCTCGCGTGGGTTCGATGCAGAATTTAGTAGACCACGTTTTGCAGCCGACAATCGGGAATTATTTCCGCAATTCGGCTCAAGCTTATTCTGTATTAGATTTTCTCTCCGCAAGAAGCGGCAGGCAAGCGGAAGCCGCCGAGTATATCAAAGCAGCTTTGCGTACCTACGACGTGCAAGCAATTGATACTTTAATCGGGGATATTTTGCCACCTGCAGAGTTGATGCAAACTCAAACCGATCGCAAAATTGCTGAGGAACAGTGCAAGACTTATGAGGTGCAGCAAGTAGCACAAACTCAGCGGCAACAATTGGTGCGGGAAACGGCGCTGGCAGAGATTCAACAAGAGATGGTGAAATCCGAACAAGGCGTGAAGATTTCTGAGTTGAAAGCGAATTCTCAGGTGAAACAAGCTCAAGGCGAAGCTGAGTCGATTCGGGTGAAGGGAAATGCTCAAGCTGAAGCTTATCGCGCGGGTGTTGTGGCTTTGGGAGGTTCCGGTTATACGGCTTTGCAGTTAATGCAAATTATAGGCGATCGCCACGTGCGAGTTGTGCCGGATGTTGCGGTAACAGGCAACGGTAGCGGTGGTGGTTTGGTGGATGGTTTGCTGGGAATGATGATGTGGAATCAAACGAGCAAAAATGGAGAAAATGGCGGGGAGTTACCGTTACTTAATTTACAGAAATCCGAGCCGACTGTTTTGGAATCTGCGACAAAGTTACCAGTAGCAAAGGTGCATTCAGCAAAGCCGCCGGAATCTCGCGCTAATTCGCCTGTTGCCAATTCTGAGTCTGATATTGATTCGCGATTTGATGAATTGCCGTTTGACGATCGATCTTTTAGTTAGGCTGTGCAGTTTGTAGCGAGAACTTCAGTCCTATGTTATTGAAACGGGGTATTACCCGTTTGTAGTTTGGCACCATACCTAGCCCAAAGTTCAGGTAATCTCCTCAATCCAATGTCAGCATTAGCTGACATTGGATTTAGTTTTTAACTCAACTTTTAACCAGCTCAGCTATTTTTGCGAAAACTTTTTATCAACTTAAAGGTTAATTGACATAGCGATTTCCCAGTGCTACGTTAGGTAGAATTAAAGTTTACCTATTTAGCAATGAGAGTAATTTATGCAACTTTTAACGATGGATTTAGATACATTTTCTCAGGCGAGTCTCCTGGGGTTCGCGGCCTTAACAGCCTATATTCTCACACTGCTTCCCACAAATTTGAGAATAGTTTTTCCTCTCACAAAAAAAACAGGCTTTCCCCAATGGCTGCTGAAATATCGCCGCGTCATTGGTCTGCTTTCTTTCTTTTTAGCTGTACTTCACGGATTCATTTTTTTCAAACAAAGAAACTTTGATATCTTTGATATCAAAACTTATTTTGTTTACTTCCAGGGAGTATCAAGCTTCATTATTTTAACTCTTTTGGCTATCACCTCTAACGATTGGAGTGTGAAAAGACTCAAAAAAAATTGGAAAAAATTGCAGATTCTCACTTACCTTGCTATGTTTTTAGTAACCTGGCATATCTGGGATAAAATGGCAGGTCACTGGACATATTTAACCCCTGTTGGAATTGCAGCTATAACCGCCACAATAGTTTTATTCCTCGGTCGAGTCTTGATGGAGCGCCAATCTAGACAACAAAAAAATCAGCCAAAAGAAGGCAAAGTAACAGGGCGAAACCAGAGGGTTGGATAGCCTTTTTTAAACGTAGAATGTCGCCGAAACCTCCTCGATAAATTTCTGGGCTTTAAATCGGGGAGTTTATTTTACATAAACTGAGTTGTGGAGGCCATATTTATGAGATCAAAAGCATTTAAATGGAAAGTTTCAACAGCTTTGACATTAATAGCAGTTGTAACTGCGGCCGGCATCGGCTGGTCTAGGTCGCTTTCGGAATCGGAAACAACTCTATCTCAGTTTAAATCGGGGTTGTTCACTCAATCTTCCAGCAGTTTTAAAGAGAATTCAGGGTGGATTTACGCGATCGCACTCAGCCCAGACGGCAAAACTTTAGCCAGCGGCTGTTATGGCGGCATTATCAAAATCTGGAACTTGCAAACCGGCAAATTACTTTACACCATAAAAGCACATACCGATGCAATTGAATCCCTCGCCATCAGTCCTGATGGCAATCTTCTGGCTAGCGGGAGTTGGGATAACCGAATTAAATTGTGGAATCTCAAAACTGGTATCCTCATCAATACCTTGAAAGGTCATGCGGATGATGTCAAGGCAATAAGTATCAGTCCTGATGGAAGGTTACTCGCTTCTGGCAGTACCGACAAAACTGTAAAACTGTGGAAGTTTCCCGAGGGCAAACTCCTGGGCACACTTCAAGATACAGACTGGATTCAATCTGTCGCTTTTAGCCCAGACAGTAAAATTTTAGCCACCGGCAGCGAGGATGGAACTATTAAGATCTGGTGGCTTGATGATGGTGGCAATTACACCCTGACTGGGCATTCCGGGCCGGTGCTCTCAGTTGCTTTCAGTCCTGACGGGAAAACTTTAGCTAGTGGCAGTGCGGATAAAACTGTTAAGCTGTGGCAGTTTAAAAATGGCAAAGTTATGCACACATTAACAGGGCATTCCGGCCCGGTGCTCTCAGTTGCTTTTAGCCCGGATGGACAGGCTTTAGCTAGTGGCAGCTACGACAAAACTATCAAGCTGTGGAACTTGAAAACAGGTGAACTGATGACAAATTTTGCGGAGCATTCTAAGCCAGTTTGGTCAGTCGCTTTTAGTTCTCAAGATACTGTCTTAGCCAGCGGCAGCGCAGATGAAACTATTAAGCTTTGGCCTGTACCTGCCCCGCTTGCGACTCAGGTTAACTCTCCAGCGCCAGAGGTAGAGGCAGCACCTTCGGAAATTATCTCCCCCGGTGAAATTGCACAGTTGAACCGGAAACTTTACGACAAAATTGACAATAGTTGGCGCTCGACTCCCAGCTTCAACACTTCATTAGTTTATCGGGTTGCAGTGAATGAAGAAGGGGTAATTACAGATTATCAGCCGCTGAACCAAGCAGCGGGTGATTTTATTCAAGAAGTTTCTCTTTCTTCCTTTCGTAAAGTTGCTCCTCAACCAAAGCATTTTAGTCGGTTTAAGGTAGTGTTCAAACCCTCTGGGGTGCTTGAGATCAGCCCGTGGAAAGGGTGGGATTACTCATACTAATTATCTCACAAATTATCTGAAATTAAAATGTTTTAAATTACTGAAGCGAGGTCGGTTATTCTCTTCTGATACGGAATCCGGTTGTCATAGGTCTGTTATAATTGCTGAAAAAATCGAGCAAAAATAGCCATGCCAAAAAAAGT
>NZ_JAUBQW010000288.1:0-1861 GCF_036701485.1 Microcoleus sp. Pol11C3
CGTGCTTGGATGGCTCCGACTGACCAACCTCACGAAAACTTCATCTTCCCTGAAGAAGTTCTGCCTCGCGGTAACGCACTTTAAAAAAATCTGGATTGGGATTTCAGATTAATTTAATTTTTTTAAATTAATCTGAAATCCCAATCCCTATTCCCCGGCGCAGGCGCGGTGATCCCGTGCCCTACTAGGGAACAAAAAAACCCACAATCCAAAATCTAAAATCGTTGGAGGTTCTACCGGGTGGTAACGCTCTCTAATTCCTACGCAAGCGGTCGCGACCAAGAATCCTCCGGGTTCGCTTGGTGGTCTGGCAACGCTCGTTTAATCAATCTATCTGGCAAATTGCTGGGCGCCCACGTCGCTCACTCTGGTTTGATCGTGTTCTGGGCCGGTGCAATGACTTTGTTTGAAGTCGCTCACTTTATCCCAGAAAAGCCCATGTACGAACAGGGCTTAATTTTGATGCCCCACATCGCTACTTTGGGTTGGGGCGTCGGCCCCGGCGGTGAAGTTACGGATATCTTCCCGTTCTTCGTAGTCGGCGTTCTTCACTTGATTTCATCTGCTGTTCTCGGTTTGGGCGGCATTTATCACGCCGTTCGCGGCCCGGAAGTTCTCGAAGAATACTCTTCTTTCTTCGGCTACGACTGGAAAGACAAGAACCAGATGACCAACATCATCGGCTATCACCTAATTTTGTTGGGTGGCGGTTGCTTGCTGCTGGTTGCTAAGGCCATGTTCTTCGGCGGTGTCTATGACACTTGGGCTCCGGGTGGCGGCGACGTGCGTATTATCACGAACCCCACTCTGAACCCGGCTGTGATTTTTGGCTACTTGGTTCGCTCTCCTTTTGGTGGCGAAGGCTGGGTTGTCAGCGTCAACAACATGGAAGACATCATCGGCGGTCACATCTGGCTTGGCCTGATTTGTATCGCTGGTGGTGTTTGGCACATTTTGACCAAGCCTTTCGGCTGGGCTCGCCGCGCCTTAATCTGGTCTGGCGAAGCTTACCTGTCTTACAGCTTGGGCGCTTTGTCCCTGATGGGCTTCATCGCTTGCTGCTTTGTCTGGTTCAACAACACTGCTTACCCCAGCGAATTCTACGGCCCGACGGGCCCGGAAGCTTCTCAAGCGCAAGCTTTGACCTTCCTGATCCGCGACCAACGCTTGGGTGCTAACGTCGGTTCTGCACAAGGCCCCACCGGTCTGGGTAAATACCTGATGCGCTCTCCTACTGGCGAAATCATTTTCGGCGGTGAAACGATGCGTTTCTGGGATTTCCAAGGCCCTTGGTTGGAACCCTTGCGCGGTACTAACGGTTTGGACTTGAACAAAATCAAGAACGACATTCAGCCTTGGCAAGCTCGCCGCGCTGCTGAGTACATGACTCACGCTCCTTTGGGTTCTCTGAACTCTGTGGGCGGCTTGGCAACGGAAGTTAACGCGTTTAACTATACGTCACCTCGTTCTTGGCTGGCCTGTTTCCACTTTGTGATGGGTTTCTTCTTCTTGGTCGGCCACTTGTGGCACGCTGGTCGCGCTCGCGCGGCTGTCGCTGGCTTTGAGAAGGGTATCGATCGCGAAAATGAAGCGGTACTTTCTATGCCAGACTTAGACTAATCGATCGAGTTTATTTCTGATTTGATTGTCTAATCGAAAAAAGCTCCTGCTTAACGGCGGGAGCTTTTTTTTGTAAGGGAATCTTGGGGAAAGTGTGGTTGACACCCACATTCCGCACCCCAACTGGCACATACGCAAATTCAGGGGATAATAGTGAGTAAAAAAAAAACACCCAAAAATCTCTGTAATGCTCGCATCACTCAGTTAGGAATTCCTAAAAATTGACGTGAGGGCATGAATT
>NZ_JAUBQW010000289.1:0-1858 GCF_036701485.1 Microcoleus sp. Pol11C3
TCCTTATTTTTTTACCTTACCATTCTCTCAAACCTTTGTCCTGTTTAGACTAGAGGTGCCTTGTCACCCGCTAAGGATATTGTATGAATTATTGGCTGATGAAGTCGGAACCGGATGTTTACAGTATTGCGGACTTGAAGGGCGATCGCACTTGTATTTGGGATGGCGTTCGCAACTATCAAGCGCGCAATTTTATGCGAGAAATGAGTCGGGGAGATTTAGTATTTTTTTACCATTCTAATACTAAAATACCGGGAATTGTCGGCTTAGTGCGCGTCGTGGAAACAGGGATTGCTGATCCGAGTCAGTTCGATATGAATAGCGAATATTATGATGCTAAATCGCAGTTAAATGCTCCTCGCTGGCAAACTGTGAGAGTTGAGTTTGTTGAGGAATTTGCTAAGTTAATATCTTTGGAGGAACTGAAACAAAAGTTTAGCGCTGATGATATTTTGGTTGTGAGGAAAGGCAATCGGTTATCGGTGATGCCGATATCTGAAGTTGCTGCTGAGAAGATTTTGAAGATGAAGTAGGAGAAAAGAGGAAAATAGATCCGGATGTCGATCCGTACCGCGAGAATAGGAGATTTAAACTGATTATATTATTTGGAGTTTTGGATGATTAGCGATCGCCTGTCCCACCTGCAATCTGAAGTCCAAAAATACTACAAGCAACTCGCTGGCAGGGAAAAAGCGAAACGGTTGGCACACTTTGAAGACAAGGAACTGCTTCAGCAGCAGATTGACGAACTCAAAGAAGAACTTCGTAGCGTTGAAGGAGAGTATTGGCTGCGCTGGGGGAGGGAAATTGCCGGATTGACGATTCCCGAAGCGGATGCGGAAATAGTTGCGAGTCAATTGGTGCGGGAAGTGGAGTTTCTGGAGATTGAACCTGCGGTTCAGAGTAATGCTGAATTGATGACGGTGTTAGAGGGAATCAAAGCAGCATTGAGTAAGCCGGGAATTCCGGCGGCGGGAAAACTCAAAGCAGCGATTCCGTTGTTGCCGGGATTAATTTCCTATGAGATGGAGTTGGATACGGAAGGATTGTTGCGGCTGGTATTTCCCACGTTTTGTAGCTTGGCAGACAAAATAAAAAAGTAACGCCCTCCGAAATACCCCCAATTTCGGAGGAGAAGCCAAAAAGGACAAAAACGGTTTGGCTCGTTGCAGGGGCGATGTTATTGATTCTCGGTGGTGGCGGTATAGGTTTGCATTTTCTACAACCTCAGTTATCACCTCTATGTCTGATACAACAGTGCGAACAAAAAACCAAAACTGTAACGGTTCTGTTAGCGGAGTTTGATGGGGTGGATGCGAAAAATTATCGCGTCACAGAAAGGATTTTACAGAAGTTGCAGGATGCAACTAAAAATTACCCAACCCTGAAAATTCTGCCACTCAAACAAGCGATTAGTCAGCAGGAAGGTAAAGAGAAAGCGCGGGAATTGGGCAAGAATAAAAATGCGGATATTGTGATTTGGGGTTGGTATGGCAAGACGCAGCAGAAAGCAGCAGTCAGCGTGAATTTTGAGATGCTTTCAGCAGCAAAGGATTATATCGATGTAGGTAAGCAAGTGCAGGGAGAAATTCGCACAATGGCGGTGGCTGCGCTAGAAACTTTTGAGATACAAGTCAATTTAGCGGAGGAACTGAAATATTTAACGTTGGTGACATTGGGGGTGTCTGCTTATGCAGCGGATGATTGGGATAATGCTATTGATCAACTAACGGCAGCACTTTCAGAGGCTAAACCAAATAAAGCTGCACTTGACCCAGCCACTATCTAGGGCTTGCTGAATAATCGATCGCAAACTATGAATAGGAGCGACCGATATATTCAAACTCAACTAAAGATA
>NZ_JAUBQW010000071.1:0-32727 GCF_036701485.1 Microcoleus sp. Pol11C3
GATTTAACCACTCAAAAACATTAAACATTTTAGCACTTGATTAGATAAACTTATCACCACAAGTTCTGAAGAGCCAAAATTTCACGCTCGCTCGATTGCAATCTAGACTCAACTGATTCGGGCGATCGCACTATAATAGCAAATAGCTACATAATTCATAAATTCTAAAATATCCATGACGATCAAAGAATTAGAAACACAAGTTTTAGCATTAACGCCAACCGAGAAAGCTGAGGCAATCAGCATCTTAAACCCAAGCCTGAAAAACAGCGGCCGCCCGATTACAAAAACTCCCGGCGTGATGGGCGGTGATGCTTGTATTGACAACACTCGCATTCCCGTTTGGTTGCTCGCAAGCTATCGCAATGACGGCGCTATCGATGCTTTTATCCTAGATTGCTATCCCCATCTGAGTGCCACTGATTTAGTAAATGTTTGGGCTTATGCGGTCGCTTACCATGACGAAATTGAGGAAGCAATTAGACTGCAAAACGAGGCAGACGAAATTTTAGATACACCTGAAAATATCCAATAAATCTACTACGCTTTTGCTATAATAGTAAATACATACATATTGCATAAATCAAACAGGTTGTATGACAATCGCAGAATTAGAAGCACAACTCTTAGCCTTAACGCCAAGCGAGAAAGCTCAAATTATCCAATTATTAACCCAAAATTTAGCTAACACCTGGCAAGGAATTAGCAAAACTCCCGGTGTCTGTGGTGGTGATGCTTGTATCAGAAATACTCGGATTCCTGTTTGGGTGCTGGTGAGTTTCCGCCGCTTGGGTATGAACGAATCCCAACTCTTAGATAACTATCCCACACTAACTGCTACTGATTTAGCAAATGCCTGGGCTTATGCGGCTGCTTTCCCAGATGAAATTGAAATAGCAATCCGCGAGAATGACGAGGATTGAGATAATGGCGCGTCTTTATGCTGACGAACAATTTCCCAGAGTGGTGGTAGAATTGCTGCGCCCTATGAGTCACAATATTCTGACGGTGCAAGAAGCCGGAAAGGATAACAAAAAAAATCCTGACGAAGAAGTGTTAGCTTTTGCAATCAGTGAAAATCGGGCTGTTTTAACTCTCAATCGCCGTCATTTTATCAGACTGCACAGCTTGCACCATGACCATGCTGGAATAATTGTCTGTAGGGCAGATGATGATTTAGCCAGAATGGCTGCTAATATTAATGAGGCTATTTCCTCACTTGAAATATTAACAGGTCAATTGATTCGCGTCTATCGATCGGGGCCGCCATCTATATCTTAAGCCGATCGCCTGCAGGGTGATATGGGCAGGAAAGTCGATCGCACATATCGCCTTTGTTGCGGCTGAGGAGATTTTAGACCAGCGCGAGGTCAGGGATATGGGGTTTGGGCGATCGGCGTTGGGCGATGGAATAGCGATTTGTTAGGTTGCTGAATAATTGGCAGCCCTGTTCAATAGTAATGTCTTAATTTCCTCAATCGTAAGTGGTGGCGAACGTCGATGAATCATGGCATGACAATTGGGGCATACAGGACGTAAATCTTTTACAGGATTAACCTCATATTCTTCACCAATCTCAGAAAGCGATCGAAGATGATGGATGTGAATAAAGCCCTTTTCTAATTCTCCAAACACTTTCCCAAAATTAAAACAGCAGACATAGCAAGTTGCGCCGTAATGTTCAATACATTTTTGTCGCACAACTGGGTTGCGTTCATAGGCGTTGACTAATACATTACAGACTGTTCCTTCTCGGAAAGTCGTAGATGGAGAAACTTCATCAGGGGATATTCCTGTTTCAAATGTCCAAATGACTTTGACAGGTGCGATATCTTCTACTTCTGCTGCGTTTCCAATTCCAGCAAAGATGAAAGGTTCTGTGTTATCTTCACGCCATAAAATATAAGTATCGGTATCTACACTTAACATGGATTGAATGGATGGATTGTGTAATCGTGAAGTTCTTTTGCCATACCACTTCAAGCGATTTCCTATCCATTGATTGGCATAGTCATGACCTGTTCGTCCAGATGTTCCAACGTTGCAAAAGATGAACCAAGAATTGCCATGACGAGCATATCCTGTGTCCCAATTTCCTCCGCGAGTGTCTTCAGAAATTCCAATTATTCGATAAACATCACGTCTTGTATATCTCTGCCCAATTTGAAATGAATATGACATCAATCCCTCACCTGAAACACCTCACCAATTCGCTCGCAATACTGATTCGACAGACAATGTATGCAACTTTTTAATTTTTTATAAAAAAATGATATTCTTACCATAGCCTAACAGTCCATGCTAACAGTACAAACCTATTTATGCAAGTTGGTAACATATTTTAACAACTAAAAAACCGGGCGGGCACGGGGGCACCGCCCCTACACCGTCCGGGTTTCTCGATGAGTGAAAACTATACTAACTTGAAGTTGTCTTCTTCTTAGTCGCAGTCGCAGTCGCAGCCTTCTTAGTAGTCGTTTTCTTCGCCGCAGTCGTCGTCTTTTTAGCAGTAGTTTTCTTGGCCGCAGTCTTCTCAGTTGCAGTCTCCGATTTTGCCGCCGCCGTCTTAGTAGACTTCTTCGACTTGCTGCTAGATTTACCGCCTCCCGCTGCTTCCTTAGCTGCTAACAATTCCAGTGCTCTTTGTAAGGTGAAATTCTCCACAGATTCATCCTTCGACAAAGAAGCATTGATATCGCCGTGTTTCACGTAGGGGCCGTAGCGGCCATCGTAAACATTCAGCGGTTCTCCAGACTCAGGATGCGCGCCCAATTCCTTTAAAGGTGTAGCTGATTTGCTGCTGCCACGGGCGGCTTTCGGTTGCGCTAACATTTCTAATGCCCGATCGAGCATTATACTCAAAACATCATCCGGCGGCTTGATCGATCGATAATCTTTGCCTACCTTACCCTGGTCATGAACCACATAAGGCCCATACATCCCCAAATTAGCCTGCACCTTCGCCCCCGTCTCCGGGTGAGTGCCCAACAACCGAGGTAGAGTCAACAAACTCACCGCCATATCCAGAGTCACGCTATCCTTATCCGTCCCCTTCGGTAAAGAAGCCCGCTTCGGTTTCTTATTCGTTTCCGAAACTTCCCCTAACTGAACATAAGGGCCGTAACTGCCAATCAGCACATAAATCGGTTCCCCAGTGTCTGGGTGAAGACCCAATTTTTCCGGGCCTTCCATCTTTTGCTTTAACAGAAACTCCACTTGTTCCGGATCTAAATCTGCCGGAGTCAAATCTTGGGGAATCGATGCTTTTACCAGGCCTTCTTCGCTTTCAGATTCTAGATAAGCGCCGAATTTACCGATGCAAACTTTCGCCGAGATATTCTCCAATACCACAGTTCGGGCAACTTTCGCGTCAATCTGACTTTCCTGTTCTTTAACTTGGGTTGCGAGTCCCGTTTCCCCTGTATAAAACTTTTGCAAATACGGCAGCCATTTCGCCTCGCCGGTGGCAATTTCATCGAGGGTTTGTTCCATTCGGGAAGTAAAACCCGTGTCTACTAAATCGGGAAAATGTGTTTCCAATAAAGTTGTGACGGCGAAAGCGGTGAATGTCGGAATTAGGGCGTTTGCTATTAATTTCGCATATCCCCGATCGACAATTGTACCGATAATACTCGCGTAGGTACTCGGACGGCCCACACCTTCGCTTTCGAGCATTTTCACCAGAGAAGCTTCCGTGTAGCGGGCGGGAGGTTGAGTTTCGTGGCCAACTGCCCCTAAATCCTTACAATTAGGTTTATCCCCCACCTTCAGCGCCGGCAAAATCACCTCTTGGTCTTCCAACGCCGCATTTGGATCATCGGAACCTTCCACGTAGGCCCGCAAAAAGCCCGGAAAATCAATGCGTTTGCCGCTGGAACGGAAACCGGCATCTTCTACCTGAGTTAATACAGTGACGTGAGTTTGGCGCGAATCGGCCATTTGAGAAGCCACAGTCCGCTTCCAAATCAAATCATATAGGCGGAAATCAATCCCATCCAATCCCGTTTGCTGCGGAGTCCGAAAAGTGCTGCCGGCGGGACGGATAGCTTCGTGGGCTTCCTGGGCGCCTTTGCTTTTCGTGGTGTATTTGCGCGGTTGGGGGCTGAGGTATTCGCTGCCGTAAAGTTCCTGCACGCAACTGCGCGCTGCAGTGATCGCCTGTTCGGACAAATGCACCGAATCCGTCCGCATATAAGTGATAAAACCGCGTTCGTAGAGACTTTGGGCAATTCGCATGGTTTCCCGCGCACCCAGCCTTAGCTTGCGGTTAGCTTCCTGCTGCAAAGTCGAGGTCGTAAACGGCGGCGACGGTTTGCGGGTGACTGGCCGTTCTTCGAGATTGGTGACAGTCCAAGGTTTGTTTTGAATGCGTTCCAGTAAAGCCCGCGCCTGTTCTTCGTTCAGCAAAAGTACGCGGCGGCCGGAGATAATTTGCCCGGTATTTTCATCAAAATCGCTGCCGTTTGCAACTTTCACCTTGCCGACAGTCACGAGTTTGGCGTCAAAGGAAATCTTGCCCTTTTCCAAAAGGGCTTTTAAATCCCAGTAACTACCTTGGCGGAAAGCGCGGCGTTCCCGTTCCCGGCGTACCAAAAGCCTGACTGCGACAGACTGGACTCGGCCTGCGGACAAACCCCAAGCGATTTTCTTCCACAGTAGCGGAGAGAGTGTGTAACCGACGAGTCGATCGAGAATTCGGCGAGTTTCTTGGGCTTGTACGACTCGATTGTCGATATCGCGGCAGTGAGTCAAAGCATCGCGGATAGCTTCGCGGGTGATTTCGTGAAACACCATCCGCTTGATGGGAACTTTGGGTTTGAGGATTTGCAGCAAATGCCAGGAAATGCTTTCACCTTCCCGGTCTTCGTCAGTGGCTAGAATCAGTTCTGTGGCGTCTTTGAGGGCGTCTTTGAGTTCTTTAACAATTTTCTTTTTATCTTTCGGGATGACGTAGAGGGGTTCAAAGTCTGCCTCCACGTTTACGCCGAGTTGCGCCCATTTTTCTCCTTTAACGGCTTCTGGTATTTCTTCGGCGGAGGATGGTAGGTCGCGGACATGGCCCATCGATGCCTCTACACGGTAGGTGGAGGGCAGGAAGTTGCGGATGGTGCGGGCTTTGGTCGGAGATTCGACGATGACTAAGGTTGACATGGCATCTTTTAAATATGGATGGCAGCGCAGCTAGAGGGTCTAAGTTAGAGAGTGTAGGTCAGATGTCAAGGCTTCTTTCAACTTTGGGCGATTATTTTCAAACTACCTTAATTTTTAAGTTACTGCCGATCGGGTGGCAGGTGACAAGCTGATGGGATTTTACTGCTTTCGGGGCAGAGGCTGCGAATCGCGTCTCTACAAGATGCACGGGATGATGACCTGACTTTAGCAGAATTGCCGGTAACTGGATTTTGAGACTGCTGGATGCGGGCCGATGGTTCCTCAATCTGGTTGTAACTTGAAGGTTGGCGAAGGTTGGGGCAATCGATTTTAGATTTTAGATTTTAGATTGGGAAAGATTTACTGAGTATAGGTTTTAGATTTTAGATTTTAGATTTTAGATTTTAGATTTTAGATTTTAGATTGGGAAAGATTTACTGAGTATAGGTTTTGGACTTTGGTACAGTACGCTGTGCAGCAAGCATGGCGATCGGAAAAAAAGCAATCACAGGGGATTAAAATTACTTGAGCGATCGCTCAAGTCTATGAACAATGCTATGACATTTGAATTCGACCATCTTTTTATCCTTACTGATATTGGTGCTTCGGAAGCTAATCGTTTATCATGCTTCGGTTTAGTTGAGGGTGGATCTCGCATTCACGCTGGGCAAGGTACAGCCAATCGCTGTTTCTTTTTCCATAACGCAATGTTGGAATTGTTATGGATTCACGATCCAGAAGAGGCGCAATCTGAGCCAATTCGTCAAACTCGTCTTTGGGAGCGATCGACGAAGCAGGTCGTTATGTATCAGAACAAACAGCCGCAAATTCAGCAATTTCTGTCAGGCTTTAGTGAGCTTTAAGAGATAGCCTTTAGATAGCCAAGGAGGACACTTTGTGAATGCAAAAGCTTTTGACACCTATCGCTCTAGATTTCTCAAATTACTTGAGTACATTGATTCCCATCTGGACGAAAATCTCACAGTAGATCGGCTCAGCATTGTTGCTGCGTTCTCGAAATATCATTTTCACAGACAGTTCTCTGAGTTTTTCGGGATCGGTGTATACAAATACGTCCAGTTAAATCGCTTGAAGCGCGCTTCTTATCAGCTCGCATTTCGCGATCGCCAGATTGTCGATATCGCGCTAGCGAGTGGTTACGAAAGCCCTGAAGCATTTGCTCGCGCATTCAAAAAGATCATAGCACAGACTCCTTCTGAATTCAGAAAGCAGCCGCAATGGGAACCTTGGCACGCCACTTACCAAAAATTAAGCCAACTGAGGAACCAACACATGAAATCGGATACATACCGTGAACAAGTCAAAATCGTCGTATTCAAAGAAACCAAGGTTGCTGCCCTCGAACATCGGGGAGATCCGCAGCTAATCGGCAACTCTGTCCGCAAATTCATCGAGTGGCGCAAGCAGCACAATCTACCTCCCAGGGTTAGCAAAACTTTTAATATTATCTACGACAATCCAGCCGAAACTGCGCCGGAAGACTATCGCTTGGATATCTGTGCAGCCACGGATTGTAATATTACAAATAACCCTTTGGGGGTGGTAGCAAAAACTATCCCGGGCGGTCGTTGTGCCGTACTGCGGCATACTGGATATGATGACAATCTTGGTGATACTATAACCTATCTCTATTCCGAATGGCTGCCACAAAGCGGTGAAGAGCTGCGAGACTTTCCGCTATATTTTGAAAGAGTCAGTTTCTTTCCAGATGTGCCTGAATTTGAGGCGATTACGGATGTGTTTCTGCCCCTAAAGTAGTTGAGTCTAACTAATGCCATTTCTAAAAATCTTTGCTGCAACATAATTATTGGGTTTGTTCACAATAATTTTTGAATTACCCAGGTGCGTCGCTATGAGATTATCGATTTTTTTAGGGATTTTGAATGGCGACGCACCCTACAGCTAAAGTAGTTGAGTCCAATTAACACATAACTTTTATGGCGTTTGAATTTGACCATCTTTTCATCTTGACCGATCTTGGTGCTTCGGAAGCCGATCGCCTATCATCATTTGGTTTAATCGAGGGATCGTCTCGCATTCACGCTGGGCAAGGTACAACCAATCGCTGTTTCTTTTTCCATAACGCAATGTTGGAATTGTTATGGATTCACGATCCAGAAGAGGCGCAATCTGAGCCAATTCGTCAAACTCGTCTTTGGGAGCGATCGACAAATCGGAACAATGGCGCCTGTCCGTTTGGAATCTGTTTGCGTCCAGCCACAGGTTCTGCTGACACAGTTGCATTTTCTAGTTGGGCATATCATCCACCTTATTTACCTGAGACAATCAGCATCGCGGTAGCAACAAATAGCGATAATTTGACTGAGCCGATGCTTTTCCAGATTCCATGGGGCCAACGTCCCGATCGATACTCGGCCCAGAAGTCACCACCTCTGAATCATGGTGTTGGTTTCCGCGAAATTACTCGCGTAGAATTAGTCAGTCCTGCTGCCAATAATTCCTCACCTGAACTTCAAGCAGTGCTTGAGACAAATCAGCTAAAGTTACGGATAGGAACCGAGTATTTTGTCGAGCTGGGTTTTGATGGAGAAGTGCAGGGACAACAGGTAGATTTCCGACCTGGATTGCCGCTTATTATCAGTTGGTAATCAAAACCCGTAAAAATTAATAATATGGCTTCAGTATCCAACGAGGTGTGATCGTTCGTACAGAACGCGGACTGACAAGTTCAAACAGATTAAAGGCAATTGAGAACTTTCCAGGTTTACTGAGTAAACTAGAGATATACTAACCCCCAATTTATTGAGGACTGGAAAATGGATACAATTACTGACCTGCCGGGGTATCGCATAACAGAACAACTCTATGCAGGATCTCGCACTCTAGTCTATCGCGGTATTCGGGAGAGCGATCGCACTCCAGTCGTCATCAAACTGCTGCGAAACGAATACCCCAGCTTCAGCGAACTACTTCAATTCCGCAACCAATATACCATTGCCAAAAATCTCCACCTCCCCAGTATTGTTAAGCCACTCGATTTAGTAGCCTACAAAAACGCCTATGCTTTGATAATGGAGGACTGTGGAGGAGTTTCCCTCTGTAGTTATGTCAAGGCAGCAACTGATCAAAACCAACCTTCTCAATCGGTATTTTTAGAAAACTTTCTTAACAAGGCACTGCAACTAGCAGATATTCTCCACTCTCTCTACCAAAACCGAGTTATTCATAAAGATATCAAACCCGCCAATATCCTGATTAACCCCGATAGCGGACAAATTAAACTCATTGACTTCAGTATTGCTTCCCTGCTGCCGAGAGAAACCCAAGAAATCCATAATCCCAACATCCTTGAAGGAACCTTAGCTTATCTCTCCCCAGAACAGACAGGAAGAATGAATCGAGGTATTGACTATCGGAGTGACTTTTATTCCCTCGGTGTGACCTTCTATGAATTGTTGACAAGACAGTTACCCTTCGAGTCAGACGACCCTATGGAATTAGTGCATTGTCATCTAGCCAAAGAGCCGATTCCGGTGTATGAAATCGATCCCGCCGTTCCCCTAATTTTATCCCAAATAGTCAGTAAACTGATGGCGAAGAATGCAGAAAGTCGCTATCAGAGTGCATTAGGACTCAAGCACGATTTAGAGATTTGTATTGCTCAATTACAAAAAACAGGTAAGATTGAGACCTTTACATTGGGAACGCGGGATATTACAGACCGTTTCCTCATCCCCGAAAAGCTCTACGGCAGAGAAATTGAAGTTGATAATTTATTAGCTGCTTTTGAAAGAGTCAGTATGGGCAGCACGGAAATGATGCTTGTGGCAGGTTTTTCTGGCATTGGTAAAACGGCAGTCGTGAATGAAGTTCATAAACCGATTGTTCGTCAGCGCGGTTATTTTATTAAAGGCAAATACGACCAATTTCAGCGCAACATTCCTTTCAGTGCTTTTGTGCAAGCATTTCGAGACTTAATGGGGCAATTATTGAGCGAATCCGATGCTGAAATTGAGCAGTGGAAGACTAAAATCCTGGTAGCATTGGGCGACAACGGACAAGTTATTATTGAAGTCATTCCCGAACTAGAACGGATTATCGGACAACAACCCCCAGCCCCAGAATTATCAGGGATAGCTGCTCAAAATCTGTTCAATTTACTATTCCAAAAATTTATATCTGTCTTTACCACAAAAGAGCATCCATTAGTGATGTTTCTGGATGACTTACAATGGGCGGATTCGGCATCTTTAAAGTTGATGCAGTTCCTCATAGGTGAATCCCAGTCCAGTCACCTGCTACTAATTGGAGCCTATCGAGACAATGAAGTTTCCGCTGCCCATCCCTTGATGTTGACTTTAGATGAAGTCACTAAAACAGGGGCAACTGTCAATACCATCACACTTGCACCTCTGGCTCGAACCAGTTTGAATCAATTAGTAGCAGATACGCTGACTTGTTCTCCTAAATTAGCAGAACCGCTGACGGAATTGGTGTATCAGAAGACAAAAGGCAACCCATTTTTTGCGACGCAGTTTCTCAAGGCATTGCATCACGATGGATTAATTATTTTCGATATCAAAGCCGGATATTGGCACTGCCATATTAGCCAAATTACAGAAGCAGCACTGACGGATGATGTAGTTGAATTCATGGCGCAGCAGTTACAGAAATTGCCCGTTGAAACTCAGTCAGTTTTAAAAGTAGCCGCTTGCATGGGCAATCAGTTTGATTTGACAACATTAGCAATTGTTTCGCAAATCTCGGAGACGGAAACAGCAACGGCCTTGTGGAAAACTTTACAGGAAGGTTTTGTTTTACCTCAGAGTGAGATTTATAAATTTTATGTAGGGGAAGAAGAAAAGATCGATCGAGCTACTTCTCAAACAGTTTCCTATCGCTTCTTGCACGATCGCGTTCAACAAGCTGCTTATTCTTTAATTGCTGCCGATAAAAAGCAGCCAACTCACTTAAAAATTGGGCAACTCCTGCTCCAGAATACCCCGAGTCAAGAACGGGAAGAGCAGATTTTTGCCATTGTCAACCAATTGAATGTGGGATTGGAGTTAATTTCTCAACCAGCGGAACTCGAAGAACTGGCGCGGTTGAACTTGACGGCAGGCCGGAAAGCCAAAGCATCCACAGCCTATGCCGCAGCCGTGAAATACCTAAGTACAGCGATGGATTTGCTCTCAGGCGAGAGTTGGCAAAATCAGTATGATTTGACTTTAGAAATCGTTGTGGAAGCGGCAGATGCCCAATATCTCAACACCAATTTCGCGGCCGCAAATACCTTAGTTGAAATGGTGTTGCAGCACGGGAAAACGCTGCTCGATCGTATCCCCGCTTACGAGATTAAGATCCAAGTTCACATGGCGCAACACCAATTGAACGATGCCATTGATACGGGATTGCAGGCATTAGAACTGCTAGGCTACCCAGTTAACCTGAGCGAGCAGGAATTTTTAGTGGAACTGCCCACTTTAGAATGCTTGGAAGACTACCCCACCATGACTGACCCCGCACAACTAGCAGCCATGCGGATTCTTAAAGTCAGCTTTGCTCCTGTTCTAGTAGGCAGACCGCAAATTCTGCTGCCAGTAATCGTCAGACAAGTGAAACTTTGTGTTGAAGGCGGTCACTCTCCTTTGGCATCAGCAACCTATGCTTGGTATGGCACGCTCTTATGCGGCCCTTTGGGCAACATTGATATCGGATATCAAGCAGGGCGGCTGGCACTGCAACTGCTCAAACACTTTGAAACCAGGGAACACAAAGTTGTTACCTATAATATGTTTTACACCTTCGTCCACCATTGGAAGGAGCCTTTACGAGAAAGTTTATCTCCTCTTGCCGAGGGGGTACAGATTGGGCTAGAAAGCGGGAATTACGAATATACAGGTTACTGCATCACCAACTATTGTTTCTACATATTCCTGGCGGGACAAAATTTAGAAACCGTTGAAAGCGAACACAAAAAATACCATGACTTGTTGCTGTATTTGAAATGGGAACACTCTATTTCTATATCACAAATATGGTATCAATTATTGTTAAATTTGTTAGGAAAAGCAGTCAATCCGCTCCAGTTAATTGGTGAGATATTTGACGAATATACCATGTTGTCGCAACTCCTAGAGCATAACGATCTCATTGCTCTGTTCCATGCTTTTTTAGCCAAAACAATTCTGTTTTATTTGCTCGAAGACTTCGAGGAAGCAGTGGAGAGTGCAGCTAAGGCAGCTATTTACTATAACGTTGGGTCAGAAAATTTCGTCGCTTTGCACTTCTACCAATCCCTAGCACTGCTGGCGAACTACCCCAACGTCAGTTTGGAAGAGCGATCGCATTACCTAAGTCAGGTTGATGCCAATCAGGAAAAAATGCAGCTTTGGATGCAGCACGCTCCGATGAACTACGAGCATAAATATTATCTGGTGACCGCAGAAAAACATCGAGTTTTCAATCAAAAAAAAGAAGCCCTAGAATTCTATGATCTCGCGATCGTAGGAGCCAAAGAAAACAAATACCTTCAAGAAGAAGCGATTGCCAACGAACTAGCTGCCAAGTTCTACCTGGACTGGGGCAAAGAAAAAGTAGCCGCCAGCTATATGCAGGAAGCATATTACTGTTATGCCCGTTGGGGAGCTAAAGCCAAGGTTCGACACTTAGAAGAAAGATATCCGCAGTTACTTCAAAGCATTGCGAAGCGAGAGACTGTATCTATAAACAGCACCCAGCCGATCACTTCAACCACAATGACCGATACAAGCATACTAGATTTGGCGACAGTGATGAAAGCCTCGCAAGTGCTTGCTGGGGAAATTGTTCTCAACAACTTACTAGCAAAATTACTAAAAATTGTCTTAGAAAATGCAGGCGCAAGTTCTGGCTTTCTCATCTTAGATAGAGGAAGTGATCTGTGGATAGAAGCAGCGGGGACACTTGAGTCAGACCAAGTATTTGTGCCTCAACCTGTGTCAGTTCAAAACAGCTTATTAGTCCCACTTTCCATAATTAATTATGTTGCCCGAACTCAACAAGATGTCGTTCTGGATGACGCGCGTATATCTGAAAACTTTCTCAAGGATTCTTACATTAAATTGCATCAACCTAAGTCCGTTTTGTGTGCTACTATTCAAGGGCAAGGTCAACTTATCGGTCTTGTTTACTTAGAAAATAATTTAACTACAAGCGCGTTTACTCCCAACCGTTTGTCAGTAGTCAGAATGTTGTGTTCCCTAGCGGCAATTTCTCTTCAAAATGCCCAACTCTATGACCAATTAGGGGAATACTCGCGAACGCTGGAACGTAAGGTTATAGAAAGAACCCAAGAATTGCAACAGGAAATGGCTGTCAGAACGCAGGCAGAAATAGCGTTGGGCCAGTCTGAGGAAAAGTTTTCTAAAGCCTTTCGTTCCAGTCCTAACCCGATCGCGCTCGCGCGGTTCGCAGATGGACGCTACATCGAAGTGAACGACAGTTTCCTCAGCACTTTTAGTTACTCTCGCGAAGAGGTAATTGGTTTTACAGCAATTGAGTTGAATCTTTGGGTTAATTTAGAAGAATGTGACAGATACAGACAACTATTGCAAGAATCAGGAGTGCTTCGCAATCAGGAATTCGATTGTCGTACTTCCGCCGGCGAGGTGAGGAAGATGCTGGTATCAGCAGATATTATTGAGCTGGGTGGAGAAGCGTGTATTCTCTTAGTCACGAACGACATCACCGATCGTCAAAGGGTAGAAGAAGCGCTCAAAGAAAGCGAGGGGAAATATCGCGACTTAGTTGAAACATCGCAGGATATGATTTGGTCAGTTGATGCTGAAGGGCGTTATACCTTCGTCAACGCTGCCGTAAAACAGATTTTTGGCTACTCGCCTGAAGAAATGATAGGGCGAAAATTCAGTGATTTCAAGACACCTGAACAACTTCTCAAAGATAACGAGATATTCCAATCTCTCCTGAACGGAGAGTCCGTTTTTCATTATGAAACTATACAATTAGCTAAAGACAGCAGACCTATCAACCTCCGGGCAAATGCAATTGTAGTGCGGGATTCCGAGGGAAATATTCTAGGAATAACTGGCACAACAAGCGATATTACCGAAAGCAAAAAAGCAGAGGCAGCCTTACAACAAGCCAAAGAAGTAGCAGATGCGGCTAACAAGGCTAAAAGCGAATTTTTATCAAAAATGAGTCACGAATTGCGAACTCCCCTCAATGCGATTCTCGGCTTTACGCAAGTGCTGGGCCGCGACTCATCTCTTTCTCACATACAGCAAGAACATATCGGCATCATTAGTCGCTCTGGCGAGCATTTGCTGACCCTGATTAATGACGTGCTGGAAATGTCCAAAATCGAGGCTGGTCAGATTACCTTAAATCCTACTAGCTTTGACCTGTATTATTTGCTCACTTCTCTCGAAGAAATGCTCAAACTAAAAGCAGATTCAAAAGGTTTAGCACTTAGTTTACACATCAATCCTAATATTACTCAGTATGTAAAAACTGACGAAAGTAAATTGCGTCAAGTCTTAATTAATCTGCTAGGAAATGCGATCAAGTTTACTACGAAGGGAAGTGTGACACTTCGGGTTGCAGCAATTAGTGCGACGAAACAAAAGTCTCCAACAGACAACGAACTGCGGACTATTACATTTGAAGTGGAAGACACGGGCCACGGCATTGCTCCTACTGAGGTAGATTCTCTATTTGAGGCTTTTGTACAAACTGACGCGGGTCGGAAATCTCAAGAAGGAACCGGCTTGGGTTTACCCATCAGCCGACAATTCGTACAACTGATGGGAGGAGACATTACCGTCAGCAGTACCTTGAATCGAGGAACGATTTTTAGTTTTAATATCCAAATTAGCTCGCCTGACATGGCTGAAATTCAACCTCGACAATCAACAAAACGGGTAATTGGTTTAGAACCCAACCAAACCCCATATCGCATCTTGGTGGTTGATGATAAATGGGAGAGCCGTTTGCTATTGGTTAATCTTCTCGAACCGCTTGGCTTGGAGGTGCGCGAAGCAGTAAATGGTGAAGAAGCTATTAGAATCTGGGAAACTTGGAAGCCTCACCTAATTTGGATGGATATGCAAATGCCTGTGATAGACGGGTATGAGGCCACCAGACAAATTAAAGCCAAGATTCAAGAGGAGGCTACCCCGATTGTTGCGTTGACCGCTAGCGCTTTTGAGGAGGAGCGAGCCATTGTTTTAGCATCAGGCTGTGACGATTTTGTGAGCAAGCCTTTCCGAGAAGAAGTTATTTTTGCGAAAATGGCTGAACATTTAGGGGTACAGTATATTTATGAAGATTTACCGAACTTTACATTATCTCAGCTTGAGGGTCAAGACTTGAGTGTAACAGCAGGGGAAAAAACTGAAAATTTAAGGACAACTTTGGCGACACTGCCTGCGGAGTGGGTGACACAGTTACATCAAGCAGCTATCGATGCTGATGCAGAGCTAATTTTAAATTTAGTCGCCGCGATTCCTGAATCTAATACTTCTTTTGCGGAGGCTATCGCCGATTGGGCTAACAACTTTCGTTTTGATAAAATTACTAACTTAACTGAATAAAATATTCCATGAACAGCCAGCAATTAGAATCTCATGTTGCCAATCTTTTAGTAGTTGACGATACCCCAGACAACCTGCGTCTTTTATCCACTATGCTGAGCGACAAAGGGTATAAAGTTCGGGGCGTAATAAACGGGGAGATGGCCTTAAAAGCAGCACGTTCTACCCCACCGGATTTGATTTTGCTCGACATCACGATGCCCCAGATGAACGGCTACGAAGTTTGTGAACACCTAAAAGCGGATGGCCGAACTTCGGGTATTCCAGTTATTTTCTTGAGCGCCCTAGATCAAGTGTTGGATAAAGTCACAGCCTTTGCTGTTGGAGGAGTAGATTACATCACCAAGCCATTTCATTTAGAAGAAGTTTTAGCTCGTGTCGAAAATCAACTCACTCTTCAGCGTTTGCAAAAAAAATTGCACGAGCAAAATGCGCGATTGCAGGAGTCCGAGGCTAAGCAGCGAGAGAAATCCCAACAACTAGAGCTGGCTCTACAACAGTTACAAAATGCACAAGCTCAACTCATCCAAAGCGAGAAAATGTCAAGTTTGGGGAATGTCGTAGCAGGGGTAGCTCACGAAATTAACAATCCGATTAGCTTCATTAAAGGGAACCTCTCGCCCGTAAGGGAGTACACTGAAGATTTGCTGAGGCTGGTGCAACTCTACACAGAAGATTTCCCCAATCCCACAGCAGCTATCCAGCAACAACTGGAGGCAATCGATTTCACTTTTCTCAGGAATGACTTGCCGAAGTTAATTGCTTCTATGAGGATAGGAGCTGACAGAATCGGAGAAATAGTGCAATCGCTGCGGAATTTTTCCCGCCTCGATGAATCGGAGTTGAAAGCGGTGGATATCCATGAAGGACTTGAGAGTACGCTGATGATTTTGCAGCATCGGCTGCAAGATGAAGCAGATCAAACGATAATTAAAGTGGTAAAAGAGTATGAGGCTCTGCCAAAGATAGAATGCTACGCTGGGCGAATGAATCAGGTTTTTATGAACGTCCTGACTAATGCGATTGAGGCGTTGCAATCCCAAAAAAGTTGGGCAAATGATTTAGATAATAGCAGCCCAATCCCTACTATTACTATTGGCACGAAGTTACTCTCGGACTTTCAAGTGGGTATTTATATTACTGATAATGGGCAGGGCATAACCGAAGAGGTTAAACCACGCATATTTGACCCCTTTTTTACAACGAAGGAAGTGGGCAAAGGAAAGGGTTTGGGGTTATCGATTAGCTATGCCATCGTAGTGGACGAGCACGGCGGGCAACTCCGTTGTCTTTCGGTACCGGCTCAAGGGGCGACATTAGCCATCGAAATCCCGATTCACGTAAGGATTCAGATCAGGTGAAACGCAGTAAAACCTATACGTTGTAACCATTTGATCGAATAACGATCAAATATCCATTCTTATTAAGAAACCATGAAAGCTTTTATTTTTGTACCTCTTGAGAATTAAGCTGTTGATTTAGCGAATTCTTGAATTCTATAAGTCTTTCTGTGACTACGTTTCCGATGCCTGAATCCTTACGTTCACGGCTGCAACATACAGCAGATTCCCCGTTTATGAAGTACCCCACCTATTATTCTATCCCCGTAAAGACACGGCGAAAGCCTTTGTCCCTACACTTCATCAACCTGGAATACGCTGTAATTATTTTTAACTCGTCTGCTGTTAAATCAATTATTTCTGAGTAGTTTACTTTCATAAAGTATTTGTTAAATTTTCAGCTTCATTGTAGTATGTTGTTGGGGAAATAATATTATTAACTAAAATTTCCTTTTCAGTAACGTCAGGCTGCCGCTTAAAGACGAGCAACGTAATATCATCAAACACTTTCTGCTTACCAATATGTTGCCGCACATCTACAATCACCGCATCCTTAACTTCTGCTGCAGACTTGTGCCAATTTTGACTAATCACTTCACACAGTTGCTTCAGTCCATACTGCTTTTTGCTGATGTTATAGGCTTCTGGAATGCCATCAGTATATAGCACCACGCCATCCCCAGGTTCTAGCTGAATCAGGATGTGACTGATGAAGTCTGCGATATCATCATCTAAAGCGATCGGGAAACCTAAATCCATCGTGTCGATGCGCTCAACCTGTCCATTTTTTCGCACCACTAGCGTTTCTTCATGCTGACCGCTGATGCTAATCAGTCCTTCGGAGTAGGTCAAAATCGCCAGCGTCAGACTTTTCTCAGAATTCATGCGCTGTACGTTTTTGTAGAGGGTACGGTTTAGTACATCCAGGAATCGAACGGGGTCTAGTTCACGAATCTCTTGCAGGGTGCGAACTGAGGTTTGCGCCATCAGCATCAGAATGCCGCTTTCCAGGCCATGTCCGGTGACATCACCGATCGCCAGTGTGACAACACCATCGATCTGTAGCACGTCGTAGTAGTCGCCTCCTACTTCATCGGCGGGTTCCATGTATCCGGCGATATCTAGTCCGTCAATTTCCAGTTCATCAGGGTTAGGCAAAATCATTTGCTGGATCTGACGCGCCACATTCACTTCTGCAACTAAGCGGAGGTTGTCTACTTTGAGTTTTTCGTTGAGGGTAATGATTTCCTGATTAGCATTAGCGAGTTCTGCTGTTCGTTCTTTAACTTTGTCTTCGAGGGTTTCAAAGGATTCTTGGATTTGCCTCGCCATGCTGTTGAAGGATCGTGCCAGCAGACCAACTTCGTCTCGCGATCGCATCTTCACACGCATATCTAAGTTACCCGCCGTAAACTGGGCAACGGCTTCGGTGAGGTAAATCACAGGCTTTGTTAATAGTTGTGCGATCGCCAAAGCGATGATAGTTACAATTGTGGCGATGATTGCTAATAAAATAAGTGCATCCTGTATTTGTTTTTCTACAGGTGCTAGGGCAACGGCAATCGGTTGTGCGAAGAGGACTGACCAAGGTTGATATTTCAGGTGGGCGATCGCTAAGAGCCTCAACTCATTATTACCCGTAGCTGCCAATCGTGTGGTTAGATCAGGCTGTTTAGTGTCTAATGCTTGCTTGAGGTCGGGCAAATTGATTGCAAGTTCTTTCGTTAGAGTCTTAGACAAACGCCCTTCGCGTTGAAGTTTAGCTACAACATTGGGTGACAAAGGCACAATTGATGTGAAAAGGAGTTCCGGTGTAGTGCTGTGTGCCAGATGAATATAGTGTTCATCTAAAAGAACTGCTAAGGATTTCGCACCTGCGCGTTCAGTTTCCCGAGTCACCAACTGCTGGACAGATGTGGCATTGTATGTCACCCGCAATACACCCAATATATTTCCCTTCGCATCGCGAACAGGACTGCTAAAAAAAAGCGTAGCGAGGTTGGGAGTTATCGTCGATTGCCTAATACTAGAAACAAAAGGTAGTTGAGTTTTGAGCGGTTCTTGGAAGTAATCTTGAGCGGATTCATCTCGTCCAACATCCGGTGTATTCGTATCTAGTACATTCCGTCCCTTTAAGTTGAGCAAGGCATAGGAGATAATATTAAGCATATCTTTGCGACTGAGGCGGCTTAAGGTTTCAGTCGCTAACATCTCTTGGGGACTACCATTTCGCCGTTCTGGAGGTAGGCCCAGATAGGCGGCCAAACCTGGTAAAATCGCTTCTACGCGCACGGCATTGAGATTCCCATCGATAAACCCATCTATTCTGTAAGCGGTTTCGTTAGCCGCCGCAGATAGGGCTTGTCGTGCGTTGTCGGTCAATGCCTTTTGAGTGGTCTGCTTGTTGATAAATGCTAACAGCAGCAACGGAATTAGAGCAACGACGAGAAACGAGAAGATTAACTTTGTACGAATGCTTTTGAAAAAGGAGCGCTTCATGGTTTCAGGCTAGGAGGGGGGGTTAAGAAAGAAGAATTGAACAAGGTTTCTAGATTGGGAAGGCGCGTCACATTGCCAGCGCGAATAAAAAAGTCCGCATATTTCTTGGCGTTTTTGTAAATATAATTAGGACTGTCTGATTGAAAGAAGTTTTGATTTTCTGGAAAGTCAGTGAGGTCTATTCCATCCAAAGAGATTTTCTTGCTGGGAATATTCAACGCTTTGCTCGCGATCTCGTTTCCTTCAGGAATATTTGTTTCCCAATAAGACAAGGCTTGAAGCCAGCCTCGCACAAAGGCGCGAATATCTTCGGGGCGATCGCGTATCACCTCACCCCGAAACGCGACCAAATCCAAAATTAAGCCTGGGGTTTGTTTGCTTGTAAACAGGATATGTGCGCCTAATTTTAATGATTCAGAAAGATACGGTTCCCAAGTGTGCCCTGCTTGGATAGCCTTGTTTTGTAGGCGATTGGGAACTTCTAAAGCATCGACTTTAACCAGCCTAATATCATCGCTCGTCAGCTTAGAGGTTTTCAACATCTCCGTAACGAAGACTTCGCTAAAGCCGCCTAGATTTGCACCAAGCTTTTTTCCTTTCAAGTTAAGAATTGTTTTAATATCCGATTCCGCGACTACCACATCTGCACCTGTCGATTCATCCACAACCATCACAGCTTGTATATCAGGATTTGTGGCACTCAAGATAATCAAATTTCCCAAGGGCAATCCGATCCCATCATACTTCCCTGCACTGAAATCCGCTTGTTGCATGGAGTAGTCTACATTGCTCAGTTCCACGTCTATCCCTTGCGCTTTGAAGAATCCTTTCTTTTGAGCAATGACGACAGGTATATAGCCAACAAAAGGGACAAAACTTACTTTCAGGGGAGGACGTTTTACTTTTAAAGGTTGCGAAGAATGACAAGCAAACAGCAGACAGCAGGTAATAATAAAGAGGCTGTTGAAAAATGAGCGCTTCATGGTTTCAGGCTAGGAGGGGGGGTTAAGAAAGAAGAATTGAACAAGGTTTCTAGATTGGGAAGTCGCGTCACATTGCCAGCGCGAATAAAAAAGTCCGCATATTTTTTGGCGGTTGTGGAAATATAATTAGGACTGTCTGATTGAAAGAACTTTTGATTTTTTGTAAGCTCAGTAAAGTCTATTCCGTCGAAAGAGATTGTCTTGATGGGAATCTTGAACGCTTTGCTCACGATCTCCTTTCCTTCGGGAATATGTGCTTCCAAATATGACAAGCCTTGAAGCCAGCCTCGCACAAAAGCGCGAATATCTTCGGGGCGATCGCGTATCACCTCACCCCGAAACGCGACCAAATCTAAAATTAAGCCTGGGGTTTGTTTGCTTGTAAACAGGATATGCGCCCCTAATTTTAATGCTTCAGAAAGATACGGTTCCCAAGTGTGTCCTGCTTGGATAGCATTGTTTTGTAAGCGATTGGGAACTTCTAAAGGCTCGACTTTAACCAGGCTAACATCATCGCTCGTCAGTTTAAAGGCTTTCAACATCTCAGTAACGAAAACCTCGCTAAAGCTGCCTAGATTTGCACCAAGCTTTTTTCCTTTCAAGTTAGGGATTGTTTTAATGTTGGATTGCGCGACTACCACATCTGCACCTGTCGATTCATCCAAAACCATCACAGCTTGCATATCAGGATTTGTGGCACTCAATATCACCAAATCGCCCAAGGTCAATCCCATCCCATCATACTTCCCTGCGCTGAAATCCGCGTCTTGCAATTGTGAGTAGTCTACATAGCTGAGTTCCACCTCTACCCCTTGCACTTTGAAGAATCCTTTCTCTTGAGCAATGATGAGAGGTGTATAGCCAACAAAAGGAACACAAGATACTTTTAGGGGAGGACGTTTTACTTTTAAAGGTTGCGAAGACTGACAGGCAAACAGCAGCCAGCAGGTAATAAATATACAGATGTAATTGAGTAGTTTAGACATACTAGCTATAGCATTCCTGGTGCAGAAAAGGCGACTGATATTTTATTGATCCCGATCGACCTAACTGCATCCTCCGCAATCGCCGCTAAACCTGTTGCGGTGGCGGTATCTAGAAGTTGCTGGCCCGATCGCACTTTTGCCAATTCTACTAACCGAGTTGCAGCCTGTTTGTGAAATTCATTCTCGTAGTCGAGGCGGTTGTTGAAGTCATTGAGAATCTGCTGTTTGTATGCACTTAGCGAGTCAGTCATGCCGAATTACTGGTTTAACTTTCTACATTGTGGCAGTTATGGTCGATCGCGACTCTCCTCGCAGGTGACATCAGGCGGCAATCTCTACAATGCCCGCAAATGTATGCAAAACCGCTACCGAGTATCAACTCCCCGGCAACAAACACCCGCGCAACTGGGATCGCGAAGCTGTAATCCGCTACAATCTGTGTTTGGTAAAGAATTTTTACAAGTTCACAGCCCATTACAGCCTTTGCGGCTTGTACTACCCAACCTGCCTGAAAATATGGATTTTGCTACTCTTGCTGCCCAGCTAAATGCTGGAACTATCTTGCCAGAGGGAATTGTCATCATCACCCTCTTGGTGGTTCTCGTCGGCGATTTAATCGTGGGCCGGAGTTCCTCGGGTTGGACTCCCTACGTTGCCGTTGCGGGTTTGTTGGCCGCCGTCGCTGCCTTGTGTTTGCAGTGGGATAACACGGATACCATCTCGTTTCTGGGCGGTTTTAACAGCGATGCCTTGAGTTTAGTGTTTCGTGGAATTATCGCTTTGACTACGGCTGTCACTATTTTGATATCCGTCCGCTATGTACTGCAAACTGGTACTGCTTTAGCGGAATTTATCGGCATTTTGCTAACCGCTACTTTGGGGGGAATGTTCCTCAGCGGCGCTGATGAATTGGTGATGATTTTTATTTCGTTGGAAACTCTGAGTATCTCGTCTTATTTGCTGACGGGTTACACAAAACGCGACCCGCGTTCCAATGAAGCTGCTTTGAAATATTTGTTAATTGGGTCGTCTTCTTCGGCGGTGTTTCTCTACGGGCTTTCGCTGCTGTACGGGTTGTCTGGTGGCCAAACTACGCTGAGTGCGATCGCTGCTAACCTTTCTACTGTCAATGAAGGTCAATCTCTGGGTTTGGTGATTGCTTTGGTTTTTACGATCGCCGGAATCGCCTTCAAAATCTCTGCGGTTCCCTTCCACCAATGGACTCCTGACGTTTACGAAGGTTCTCCTACACCCGTTGTTGCCTTCCTTTCTGTGGGTTCCAAAGCAGCAGGTTTTGCCCTAGCAATCCGCTTGTTAACAACTGCTTTCCCCGCACTTATCGAACAGTGGCACTTCGTGTTCACGGCCTTAGCCATTCTCAGTATGGTGTTGGGAAATGTGGTTGCCCTCGCCCAGACTAGCATGAAGCGGCTTTTGGCTTATTCGTCGATCGCCCAAGCCGGTTTTGTGATGCTGGGTTTGATTGCAGGAACAGAAGCCGGTTACTCCAGCATGATATTTTATCTGTTGGTTTACCTGTTTATGAACTTGGGTGCTTTCGCCTGCATCATCCTGTTCTCGCTACGGACTGGAACCGACCAAATTAGCGAATACTCGGGTTTGTACCAAAAAGACCCGCTGTTAACTTTAGCCTTAAGTATTTGCCTGCTTTCTCTCGGTGGAATTCCGCCCCTGGCTGGATTTTTCGGCAAAATCTATCTGTTCTGGGCTGGCTGGCAAGCAGGACTTTACGGCTTAGTTATTCTGGGATTAATTACCAGCGTAGTTTCGATTTACTACTACATCCGCGTTGTCAAGATGATGGTAGTAAAAGAACCTCAAGAAATGTCAGACGCGGTAAAAAATTATCCCGAAGTTCGCTGGAACCTTCAGGGAATGCGGCCTTTGCAAGTCAGCGTTGTACTCACTTTGGTTGCCACAACATTGGCGGGAATTTTGTCAAACCCTTTGTTTAATTTGGCGACTGATACTATCACCAAAACTCCCATGTTGCAATCGGCATTAAGTCATGTGCAACCTGTTGTGGGTGCGAAAATTGAATCGAATTTGGTGTCTCGCCGGGATTAATTTTTCCTGGTTTTGAAATAGTGGAAAACGCCTGACTCTTTGAAGTTGGGCGTTTCTTTTTTGTTGTGATATACTGTTAATTATGATTTTTGACCGCAGATGAAGGCAGATTAATGCAGATAAAAGTTAGTACAGAGGCAACAATGTTAGTACAAACTAAGGAAAAGTTTTATACTCCAGATGAGTACCGCGAGTTAGAGGAAACTGCTGAGTTTAGAAACGAATACCGTGATGGAGAAATTGTAAAAATGAGTGGTGGTAGTATTAATCACAGCCGGATTATCCGAAATTTGAGTAGAGTCTTGGGAAATTTGCTTGAGGGGCAGCCCTATGAGCTTTTTCACAACGATTTGCGGTTGTGGATTCCTCGGTATCGACGGGGAACTTACCCGGATGTGATGGTAATTGAAGGGGAGCCAGTTTTTACCGAGGGACGCAGTGATGAGATCCTCAATCCGATGCTCATCGTGGAAGTGCTTTCTAAGTCTACCAAAGATTTTGATCGGGAGGATAAGTTTCGGTTTTATCGCTCTATCCCTGAATTCTGTGAATATGTGTTAGTCAATCAATCGGAGTTTTTAGTCGCCCAATATATTAAAACAGAATCGAATGAATGGTTATTTCGGGAATATGAGGGAGAGACAGCAACAGTTTCTTTTGCTTCCTTGGGAGTGCAAATGTCGATGAGCGAGATTTATGCAAAAGTAGTATTTGAAACCCAGGAAACGGAAGTACAGCAGTAAAATTTATGCTATGGGGTGATGCAATGTCCAGCTTGGCAACAGTTAAATAACAATAATGTGGTTGGTGGTGAGGACTTTAGTCTTCTAATTTTTATGAGGGAAGATATGGATAACTACCGAATTGTCGAAACTTTGACCGAAAGCCAGGTTTCCGACTTGATGGATTTGTACAAAAACGAGTTTTGGAGCGACAAGCGGACGCGGGAGGATGTTGTGAAAATGCTGGCGGCAACTGATGTTATCATTGGTTTTGTCGATGAGAGCGATCGGCTAATTGCTTTTACTCGCGTTATCACCGATTTCGTATACAGAGCGATGATTTTTGATGTCATTATCAAGCCGACACACAGAAAGATGGGACTGGGTGCGAAGTTGATGGATACAGTTTTAAATCATCCAGAATTGCAAGCTGTCGAGAACGTTGCTCTTAATTGTTTGCCGAACATGATGCCGTTTTACGAGCGTTGGGGTTTCACAGATAATGTGGGCGAGATGAAGTTTATGCGGCGAACAACAGGCTGAACTCAGCTCCTTGAAAGCTCCAATTTTTCTAGAATTACGTCTTCTTTGAAACCTACTAAAACAGCCGTTCCATCTTTAACGAACAGAGGACGTTTCAGCAGCATCGCATCCTTTGCAAAAGCCTCTATCCACTGTTCGCTAGTCCAATTTTTCTTGTCGTCGCCCAAAGCGCGGTAAGATTGACCGGAAGTATTTCGCATGGGTTGAAAACCTAAAGCAGCTACCCAGCTTTGAATTGTTTCGCGAGTCGGTGGCTGTTCTTTTATGTTAATGAACTCGTAATTAACCTCGCTATCTTTCAGCCACTGGAAAGCTTTTTTGCAGGTGCCGCAGTTCGGAATTCCGTAAACTTGAATTGACATATTAATGACTGTTGACTGTTGACTGTTGGCTAATAACAACTGACTACTAACTAATGACTAATGACTAATGACTACTGACTAATCTAGCTTGTTTAATCCATTTTTGCACGCGATCGACTGAAGGAGTCAAATCATTGCGCTGCATTGTCGCTACGTGCAGCCTTAAAACTTGTTGGTGCAATCTCTCCACGGGCATTTGAGCTAATTGAGCCGCAGAAGCAACGCCGGCGTGCAGTAACAGCCCGCAATACTGACAGCCTACACTCGGAATTTGAGCCAAATCTGCCATCGCTACCCATTTATTAACAGATTGAATGTTAATCTGTAATTGATGCGCTAGCAACATTTTCGCCGCCGGTGTTTTCGTCATGCGAATTAGTTGTCCGGTTGTGGTGATGCTGCACTCTTCCAGTTGAGATTGGTTTTCCTTGCTCAATCCCGGTAAGTGTGCGATCGGCCAATCGCGTACTTGCGCTGAAGTTTGAGGAGCTTTGTGTGAAATTTTCATGTTTTTTTAGTGAACTTTACTTATACTTTAAAGTCTCATATATCAAACAGTCAATAGAGGCGATCGCTCCTGTCACCCAATCAACAAAAACCAGACCAAGGAATTTGACTAATTGCGGATGTTGTGACATTTCTGCTAATTGCCTGCGGCGTAGCACTTTTAGCCTGTTTTCCTGCCTGTGGATCAGGCTTACTGCTTAACCAAATCATCCCGGCGATGACGACAAAGACTATAAAAAAGACCGCCTATAAATGCTAGCAAAAAAGAAGTTCCCGATGACAATTTTCGCAAAAATAGCTGCCAAGTTTGCAGTCAGAATTTTAGTGCTTTAATGCTGAGAATGCAAAAACTTGTGGCTGACTGCAAACCCAACTCAAAATTATAGGTTTTTACCCATGACAATTACACAAGGTTATGATTTGTTAACTAATACTCTACACCAACGGCGGCAAAAACTGGCTAGTTTAATTAATTTTCCGGTAATTTTATGGTCGGGGCGCAGCATTCCTCGCAATTATCCGGCACTTACTTATCCCTTTCGTGCCAGTAGTCACTTTCTATATTTCGCGGGTTTGCCCTTAGAAAATGCTGCCATTCGCTTAGAATCGGGCAAATTAGAATTGTTCTTAGATGACGTACCTGCTAGCAGCACTCTTTGGCACGGAGAAATGCCGAAAAGAGCAGAAATTGCCGAACTAATTGGGGCTGATGCTGCTTTCCCAATGGCCGAATTGAAAGGGCGAACGACAAATGCAGCAACGATCGCCGTTCAGGATTCTTGGACTCAGTTGCAACAGTCTCAAATTCTCGCTCGCCCTTTGGCACCGCCCAAATCCCCAACCGGAATTGACCTAGAATTAACTCAGGCGATCGTATCTCTGCGCCTGAGCCACGACGCAGCCAGTTTGGTCGAATTGCGTCAAGCTGCGGCTGTCACCGTAGAAGCTCACAAAGCGGGAATGGCGGCAACTGGAAATGCTCAAATTGAAGCAGGGGTGCGCGCTGCAATGGAAAGTGTCATCATCTCGGAAAACATGACCTATGCGTATCCTAGTATCGTTACTGTGCATGGAGAAGTGCTGCACAGCGAACATTATCACAATCCCCTACAAACCGGAGATTTGCTGTTAGCAGATGTTGGTGCAGAAACATCAAATGGATGGGCGGCTGATGTGACTCGCACTTGGCCGGTTTCTGGAAAGTTTTCAGCGACTCAAAGAGCTATTTATGATGTAGTTTTGGCAGCCCACGATGCTTGTATTGATAAAATTAGTCCGGGGGTGGAATATCTTGATATTCACCTGTTAGCTGCTAGAATTATGACGGAAGGATTGGTGGATTTGGGTATCTTCCGGGGCAATGTGGAAGACTTGGTAGAAATGGATGCTCATGCGCTGTTTTTTGTTCACGGTATCGGACATTTAATCGGTTTGGATGTTCACGATATGGAAGATTTAGGAGATTTGGCGGGCTATGAAGCCGGAAGAACGAGAAGCAGTCGGTTTGGCTTGGGATTTTTGCGGCTGAATCGAGTTTTGCGATCGGGAATGCTGGTATCGATCGAACCGGGATTTTATCAAGTTCCGGCAATTTTAAATAACTCTGAAAACCGCGCCAAATATAAAGATTTTGTTAAGTGGGAAAAGTTGGAAAAATTTGCCGATGTGCGGGGGATACGCATAGAAGATGATATACTTGTCATCAATGAGGGTAGAGAAGTATTGACAGGGAAATTGCCCACTAAAGCTCCGGAGATTGAGGAGTTAGTTGCGGTAAATACGTAAGTAGAGCCGAGTTTGATCGCACATACGCAGTTCCATCAGGGGTGAAAAAAAATAAATAAAGATGAATAAAGGTTGGCAAACAAGTCTTTTGATATTAGTTAAAAAAGTGATCTCGCAAGTCAGAAAATTATTAGGACTGAGGCCTCCACGCATTCGCAAACCTGTATCCTCGCCGCCGCCGATGCAAGCTGCACCTTTGCCCAGCAACGAAGAAGAGAGGCTAGAAGCACTTCACCGCTACAACATTCTCGATACAGAGGCCGAAGCAGCTTTTGATGATCTAACAGCTTTAGCATCCTATATTTGTGGCACTCCTATTGCTTTAGTCAGCTTAATAGATTCTAACCGACAGTGGTTTAAATCCAAAGTAGGCCTGGAAGCGCCCGAAACTCCGAGAGAGTCTGCTTTTTGCGCCCACGCTATTTTAAATCCCAACGAATTGCTAGTTGTACCCAATGCTCTAGACGACGAGCGCTTTGCCGCCAATCCGCTAGTAACTTCCAATCCAAATATTCGGTTTTATGCTGGAGCCCCGCTAGTAACTCCTGACGGTTATCCGATCGGCACTTTGTGCGCGATAGATACAGTTCCTCGTAATCTCACCCCACAACAGCTAGAAGCGCTGCGGACTTTAGGAAGGCAAATTATCAACCACATGGAGTTGCGAATCAATCTGACTAAATTAAAGCGCGCACAGATCAAGAACAAACAAGTAGAAGAAAAACTCCGTTCTACAGACGAGCAAATTGTCAATTTTTTAGAAGGAATGAGCGATGCTTTTTTTGCTTTCGATACCCAGTGGCGATTTACTTACGTCAATTACAAAGGATCGCAATTTTTGAAGCGCTCGCAGGAAGAACTTTATGGTAAAAATTTTTGGAAAGAGTTTCCAGAATTCGTGAATTCGGATTTTTATAAAGAGTATCATGAAGCTGTAGCTAAACAAATTGGAGTGGCTTTTGAGAAATATTATTCTCCCTTAAGAGTGTGGCTGGAAGTCAGGGTTTTTCCTTCTCACGACGGCATTTCTGTGTTTTTTCATGATATAACTAAACGCAGGCAGATGGAATCTGCACTCAGGAAAGAACAGAAAAAAACTGAACGTTTACTGCTAAATATTTTGCCCGAACCGATCGTGGAGCGGTTGAAGCATAAACCGGGGGTAATTGCAGACAAGTTTGAAAAAGCAACAATTCTTTTTGCTGACTTGGTGAATTTTACCCAAATTTCTACTACCATGTCCGCCACTAAATTAGTATACTTACTGAATGAAATTTTCTCAGTTTTTGACCTACTGAGTGAGAAGCACGGCTTAGAAAAAATCAAGACGATCGGGGATGCTTACATGGTAGCAGCCGGTATTCCCATTGAACGTCCAGACCACGCAGAGGCGATAGCCGAAATGGCGCTGGATATGGTAGCAGCAATTAAGGAATTAAATGTGAAGCTAGACGCGAACTTTGACCTCCGCATCGGGATTAATAGCGGGCCGGTGGTAGCGGGGGTAATCGGCACTAAAAAATTCATTTACGATTTGTGGGGAAATGCCGTGAATACAGCCAGCCGCATGGAATCTCACGGCATACCAGGTCGCATTCAAGTCAGCCACTATACTTATAAGTTGCTGCAGGATAAATATGAATTTGAAGATCGCGGCGAGATCGAGATTAAAGGTCAAGGGGAAATGCAGGCTTATTTGCTGACGGGCCGGAAAACAGCAAGCGA
Organism: Microcoleus sp. Pol11C3; assembly: GCF_036701485.1. NCBI lineage: Bacteria > Bacillati > Cyanobacteriota > Cyanophyceae > Oscillatoriales > Microcoleaceae > Microcoleus > Microcoleus sp. Pol11C3. The sequence continues at coordinate 28,267 of NZ_JAUBQW010000071.1, forward strand.
GCTCAAAATCGGAGAGTGAATAAAACTAAAACTTGAAAGTACCTGATTGTTGAGGGAAACTCCGGAGGCTGCGATTAATCGCCAATAAGGCGCGATCGTCCAGTGGCAAAACCGCCGCAGCAGATCAACCAAATAAGATTATGCTATAGACAGAGAGATCCGAGCAATCCTATGCGCGGTACTCGACGTTATAAAAATACTAAGTTGAAGTCGTCGGAGCCTTTAATAATGGTTCAATTTCATATTCAAACAGATAGCGAAATTCCAGCATCCACCCAACTATTCAATCAAATCAGGTTTGCGATCGCCTCGCGACAATTTCCGCCCGGACACCGCTTGCCCAGCACCAGACAGCTAGCCATGCAGACGGGTTTGCACCGCAACACCATCAGCAAAGTATACCGCCAGCTCGAAAATACCGGACTCGTAGAAGCCCAAGCAGGATCGGGTATTTACGTCCGCGCTCAAGGCAACGAACACGGCAACAAACTCAAATCTCCGATCCTTGAAGAATATCCCCTTGCCAACAAAATAGTGCAAGGAAGTATCGATCAACTGCTGGGACAGGGCTGTACGCTCAACCAAGCGAGGGAATTATTTTTGGCCGAAATTGACTGGCGGCTCAGGTGTAGCGCCCGAGTGGTCGTCACAGCCCCCACAGAAGACATCGGCGTGGGTGAACTGATGGCGAAAGAACTCGAACAAGCTCTCCGTATTCCCATACAGTTAGTCCCGATGGAACAGCTAGGTACTTTTTTGGATCAAATTTCTTCGGGAACTGTGATCACGAGTCGATATTTTATCGGAGAAGCAGAATCGATTTCGGCACCGCGTTCTGTGCGAGTTATTCCCGTAGACATCTACGACTACAGCCAGGAAATCCAGCTAGTCGGGGGTTTGCCGAAAGATAGTTATTTAGGCCTCGTCAGCCTGAGTCCGGGAATGCTACGATCGACCGAAGTCATCATCCACAGCATCCGGGGAGAGGATTTGCTGGTGATGACGGCCTTGGTGTCAGACGAGTACAAGATTAACTCGATCGTGCGATCGGCTAGAACAATTTTTTGCGACCAACCGAGTTTTGCTACAGTAAAAGCTGCCATTAACGCCGCCAGAGAAGATATTATTCGTCCCCCGCAACTGATATGCTCCGAAAATTACATCGGCTCTAAGTCGATTAATTTGCTCAAGCGCGAGTTGGGCTTGGGGTAAGTCAGTTGACAGTTGACAGTTGACAGTTGACCGTTTGCAGTTGATAGTTGTGGTTCTAATTTCCAATAACCAATTCTCAATTCTCGATTACCAATAACCAATTACCCATTACCCATTACCAATTATCCATGACAATTGAAATCCAACCTTCAATTAATGTTAAAACCGCGATCGAAAGCCGGCGGGCCGCGCGCAGTTTCAAAGCAGATCCGATTCCGCCAGCAATATTGGCAGAGATTTTGCGATTGGGAGTGCGATCGCCCTCTGGTTACAACTTGCAGCCTTGGCGGTTTATCGTACTTCAAGACCCAGCTAGCAAAGAAAAATTAAAAGCTTGCGCCTTCGATCAGCGCCAAGTGGTAGAAGCCCCAACAGTATTAATCTGTTGTGGCGATCGGCGCGCCGGTGAACCCGAAAACACCGAAGCTGTCATCGAATTGGGCAAAGCTGCAGGCGCAATGAATGACAATTTAGCCGGTTATATGCGACAAGCAATCCCGCAATTGTTCGAGAACCGTCCCTGCTTCGAGTCCCTCGAAACTTGGACAAACAGGCATACAATGCTCGCAGTAGCTCACTTAATGATTGCAGCTAAAAGCTTTGGGGTAGATAGTTGTCCGATGGAAGGTTTTGTCAGCGCTAAGGTTAAAGAAGCCTTTCAAATTCCCGAAGAAGTAGATGTTTGCTGTTTGCTGCCACTTGGTTATGCAGCAGCACCTTTGAAACAATACGGCGGGCGTTTTGAGGTGACTCAAGTTTATTACAGCGAAAGTTATGGACAGGCCTTGCAAGTTGAGATTTGAGAGTTAAGATTTTGTTGCAACTTGAATTTTCAGAGTTAAGATTTGGGATTAATCGGTGCCGAAGTTCCAACCAATCAGAAATCCCGACAGTTCTGCAATCTAAAATCTAAAATTCAAAATCTAAAATCGAAAGTGGTGATATCAGACAGAGGAAAAATATGACAGTAGCAGCGCGACAAAGCAACGCCCAAATTCTAGAAGTAAAATTGCAGCAACACTTGCAAGCAGCCGGATTTAAAAACTTACCGCTTTATATTAGTTGCGATTTTCGGGATGAATCTTTAACGGTTGTGGGAGAACACCCGCGCAGTTTAGTTCTCAAAGCAAAACCGACTTTTGCGGTGCTAGAAGCAGCAATTCTTGAAATAGAACCAGAATCTATTCAACAGATTGGACTTTGCCTAAAAATTACCGGGCAAAAACAGCCTTATGCTTTCCATTCTTTTACCATGCACAACCCTGTTTTGTCAAGACCAAAAACAGTGCAGTTGTTCAAAAAAACTGAGAAGACCCCCGCAGAAGAAACCGGGATAGTCTTAACAGAAAATGTGGCCCAGACGGCGGATGTAGAGGAGGAGATACCATTAGAAATGGATGGAAAAGATGCGTGGGATGAAGAATATTTCCCCAATGTGTCTGAGAGTTCCAGCAATTCCGATCCGATCGCCTTTAGGGTAGCTGCAATCCCGGCAGATATTGGAGACAATCCCTTCAATCCGCTGGATATGGAAGTGGTAACAGTTGCCCAAAAACCCAAGCATTCACCGTTTGCGATGCTGGCTGCTGCTGGAATTCTCAGTGTCGCCGCGCTAGTTTTGGCAGGCGGTTATTATATGCTGAGCCGGCCCTGCGTCATCGGAGGATGTCCTGCTTTAGCTAATGCCAAACAGTTGAGCGAGAATTCGACGAAGACTCTGAAAACGTCAAAAGTTGCCAACAGCCCCCAAGAAGCGCAGCGACAGTTAAAACAGGCGATCGCCCTTTTAGAACCTATTCCCTCCTGGTCAATTCATCGCGGTGAAGCTCAAAGCGCCCTGGAAAACTACCGGAAGCAAAATCAGAATTTAAACTCTGCGATCGATGCAGCGCGCTTCGCACAGTCAGCAGCCCAGAAAACCCAAAATCCGCCTTATTCTGCCGAGAACGGGCAGGAAGCGCAAGCTCTGTGGCAAAGTGCGATCGCCGAACTCGGAGAAATCCCCCCAGACAGCCCAGCTTATCCATTTGCTCAAAGAAAGTCAAAAGAATACCGGAAGAATGTAGCAACTGGAAATCGGCAGTTAAGCACAGAGAAACAAGCCGAAAAAACACTGCTCGCCGCCAAAAGTACAGCCCAAATAGCAGAAGCTCGGGAAGCAGTAGCTCAGACAGCAAAGACTTGGGCTCAAGTGCAATCAGGTTGGGAAGAATCCCTCGACACCCTATCAGAAATTCCCACGAACACGACATCTTACCAACAAGCTAAACTGTTAGTTCCCAAATACGAAACCAAACTTTCAGAAGCTCGCGAGCGCAAAAATGTCGAAGGAATTTCGGAAAATGCGTATACTCAAGCTGTGACGTTAGCAGCGGAAGCTCAAATTTTTGAGGGCAAAAACGCCTGGTTTAAAGCATCTGAATTCTGGCGAAGAGCTTTGAGTTACGCCGAGCAAGTGCCGGCAGCAACTGCATATTCTCAGAAAGCCCAACCGCTGATCGCTTCCTACAAAACTTCATTGCAGCAAGCAGAAGTAAGGTTGCAAGAAGAAAGAAACCTGCAAAAAGCCCGCACCGATTTAGATAGAACTTGCAAAGGCAATCCCAAGATTTGCGATTATACTGTTAGCAAAGGTTTGATTGCCGTGCAGATGACTCCAGGTTACGTGCAGAAATTGCAAGCAACTTTCATCCAAGCTGAAAACAACAAGGCTCCCAAGACTCGCCAAGCTGTAGAAAATCACGTTCAAACATTGCAAAAAGCCTTGGAGGCGATCGCCGAAAACGCCAAAATCCCGATGCAGGTGTACGATGGCGAAGGTAAGCGGATTGCGAGTCACGAACCGAAGTAGTTGTAGTTGTAGGGTGCGTGAGGGCAAAAAATCTGTCTGAACGATCGAAATATTTACACTCACGCACCTCCAGCAATTTCATCCGAAGTCAATCCAGCTTGAAAAACTTGTTGTGCCGTTAATTTCAACTCAGGGAAAGTTGCGGACTCGATGTTATCATCTCCCCGAAATAGACTAACTTCATACTCGCCATCAATCAACCGATAAATCGAAATAGTGGGTTGTTTGGGATTGCCAATAAACCTGCGACCCCCCAAACCGAGATATAGTCATTTCAAATAAGTATGAGACACTATTCATGCACAATAAGCACGAATAATTTGTAAGTGTTCAGGGGGGTAACGAGAGAATAAGGGTTTCAGGCGATAAAATCACTTGACTTAGCCTCCTAAGTTCAA